>NZ_JBGFFF010000119.1:0-14020 GCF_056175785.1 Acidovorax sp. LjRoot204 | reverse complement strand
CTCACCGGGCGCGACAGCCAAGTTGGCGCCGCGGATGATCTCGGTCTTGCCAAAGCTCTTGCGCAAGTCGCGCAGTTCGAGCGCATAGGTTGCGTTGTCAGCCGCCATGGTTACAAAGCCTCCCCGCGCTTGATTTCATGTTCTATTTCTTCCTGGATCCTGCTCCACTGGCGCACAAATTGGCGGCGGCAGAGTTCAAACAGGGCAAAGCCCGTCACCATCACAAACACCGCGCCAAACCAGCTGGTGAAACCCTTGGCATTGAGCGTGGCGCCCAGGAAGGTCAGCTCTGGCCCCAGCGCCGCATTGAGTTGCAGGTGGTAGGTCATCTCGATCATGCAGGCCGCGCCCATCACCCCCACTAGGGCAGTACCGCCCAGGGCCAGGTACGAGGTCCACAGCTGACGCAGCTTGCCAAACTTGGCCAGGCGCAGGTTCATCATGATCAGGCTGGCCACGCCGCCGGGCGCATACATCACCATGAACAGGAACACCAGGCCCAGGTACAGCAGCCAGGCCTTGGACAGCTCGGACAGCAGCACCGACGCCAGCACCAGCAACACCGCACCAATGATGGGACCGAAGAAGAACGTGGCCCCGCCCAGGAAGGTGAACAGCAGGTAGCCGCCCGAGCGCACCACGTTCAGGCTGTCGGCACCCGTCACGATCTCGAAGTTGATCGTGGCCAGGCCACCACCAATGCCGGCAAAGAAGCCCGCGATGATGAACGCGAAGTAGCGCACGCGCTGCGTGTTGTAGCCGATGAACTCCACACGCTCTGGGTTGTCGCGCACGGCGTTCAGGATGCGGCCCAGCGGTGTGCCGGTAAAGGCAAACATCGCCGCCGTGCATATGAAGCAGTACACGGCGATCAGGTAGTACACCTGGATCGCAGGACCGAAGGTGATGCCGAAGAACGACTGGCCGTACACGCGGTCGGTGGTGATGCCGCCTTCGCCCCCGAAGAACTCGGGGAACATCAGCGCCATCGAGGCCACCAGCTCGCCAATGCCCAGCGTGATCATGGCAAACGTGGTGCCCGACTTCTTGGTCGTGACAAAACCCAGCAAGATCGCGAAGAACGCCCCGGCCAGTCCGCCCACGATGGGTATGAGAACCAGGGGAATGCTGAAGCTGCCCTTGCCCGCCATGTTCATCGCATGGATGGCAATGAACGAGCCCAGGCCGGTGTACACCGCGTGGCCGAAGCTCAGCATGCCGCCCTGCCCCAGCAACATGTTGTACGACAGGCAGATGATGATGAGGTAGCCGATTTGCGAGAGCATGGTCAGCGCCAGGCTGCTGCGAAACAGCATGGGCGCGACGATCAGTGCGACAGCAAACAGCGTCCAGATCACAAAGCGCCCCACGTTCCAGGGCTTGAACCGGTAGTGCGACGTGGCACTGGAGACAGTATGAGTGGTTGAATTCATGGCGTCAGTCCTCCCGCGTGCCCAGCAGGCCCTTGGGGCGGAAGATCAGGATCAGCACGAGGAACAGGTACGGCAGGATGGGCGCCACCTGGGAAATCGTGAGCTTGAGCAAGGGGTAGCCRAAGGTCTGGTCGGTCACCGCCACACCCACGGCCTTGAAGACGTGGATCAGCGAGTAGTCCAGCGCCACGGCAAAGGTCTGTACCACGCCGATCAGCAGCGAAGCGATGAAAGCACCGGCGAGCGAGCCCATGCCGCCCACCACCACCACCACGAAGATGATGGAGCCCACAGACGCCGCCATCGCAGGCTCAGTCACATAGGTGTTGCCACCGATCACGCCCGCCAGGCCCGCSAGCGCGGCRCCGCCRCCRAACACCAGCATGAAGACRCGCGGCACGTTGTGGCCCAGCGCYTCSACCATKTCKGGGTRCTTGAGMGCCGCCTGGATCACCAGSCCGATGCGSGTGCGYGTGAGCAGCAGCCACACCGACAGCAGCATCAGCAGCGCCACCAGCATCACAAACGAACGCGATTTGGGAAACTGCGTGCCGTACAGCGAGAACAGCGGGCCCTGCAATTGCTCTGGCAGGCCGTAAGGCACCGTGGAGCGACCCCAGACCAGCTGCACGACTTCCAGAATCAGGTACGACAGCCCGAACGTGACCAGCAGCTCGGGCACATGGCCGAACTTGTGCACCCGGCGCAGGGCGTAGCGCTCGAACGCAGCCCCCAGCACAAACACCACAAGCGGTGCCAGCACCAGCGCAGGCCAAAAGCCCACCACTCCGGAGATGGTGAACGCGAAATAGGCACCCAGCATGTAGAAGCTGGTGTGTGCGAAGTTGAGCACGCCCATCATGCTGAAGATCAGCGTGAGGCCGGAACTCAGCATGAACAGCAGGAGCCCGTAGCTCACGCCGTTCAGCAAAGAGATCACGAAAAACTCAGGATTCATTGGAATTTTTCATCACGGAGGGAAAAAAAAGGCCCGAGTACGTCGGGCCTCGAAGTTCTGGCGCCGAAACGCCAGCGCCGGATTTAGGGGCGCTTCATCTGGCASGACGTGGGCGTGCTGGCCACGTAGGGCTCGTAGTACTTCAGCGGCACGAAGGTGTAGCCGGTGTTTTCCGAGTCGATGGGGTACTTGCCGCCGGCTTTTTCCCACTTGGAAATGAACAGGCCCTGYTGCAGCTGGTGGTCGGWCTTGCGCATYTCGACWTCRCCGTTGAAGCTCTTGAACTTCATGCCTTCMAWCGCKGCMGCCACCTTGACGGGSTCGGTSGACTTGGCCTTCACGAAACCTTCGGACAGCATGGTGAAGGCGTGGTACACGGCACCGGTGTACATGTCGTCGTTGAACTTCTTCTTGTAGTCCACAACGATCTTGTTGAGCTCGCCCGGCAGGTTCATGTGGGCGTAAGCCACCATGTACACGCGGCCTGCAGCGGCAGAGCCCATGGCAGTGGGGCTGCCGGTGACGGAGCCGTAGTAGGTGTAGAAGTTGACGTTGTTCAGGCCCGCGTCGTTAGCGGCCTTGATCAGCAGTGCCAGGTCAGAACCCCAGTTGCCGGTGATCACGCTGTCAGCGCCCGATGCCTTGATCTTGGCGATGTAGGGCGAGAAGTCGCGCACCTGGGCCAGGGGGTGCAGGTCGTCACCCACAAACTGCACGTCGGGGCGCTTGCGCTGCATCATCTCCTTGGCGAACTTGGAGACCTGGTGGCCGTGCGAGTAGTTCTGGTTGATCAGGTAGACCTTTTTGACCTCTGGCAGGTCCTTCATGTAGGTCGTCAGCGCTTCCATCTTCATGGAGGTGTCTGCATCCAGACGGAAGTGCCAGTAGCTGCACTTGCTGTTGGTGAGGTCTGGGTCCACGGCAGCGTAGTTCAGGAACAGGACTTCCTTGCCGGGATTGCGTGCGTTGTGCTTTTCGAGCGCATCCATGATGGCCAGTGCGGGACCAGAGCCGTTACCCTGCACCACGTAGCGCGCACCCTGGTCCATGGCCGAGCGCAGGGCGCTGGTGGTTTCCTGCGGGCTGAGTTTGTTGTCGATGCCGATGATTTCAAATTTGACGCCGGCAGGGTTCTTCTTGTTGAACTCTTCAGCGATGAACTGGAAGCTCTTGAGCTGGTTCGTTCCCACGGCCGCCATCAGGCCAGACAGGGGGTCGAGCCAGGCGATTTTGACCGTCTCGCCCTTTTGAGCGAAGGCCCCGCCAGCGCTTGCCAAGATTACCGAGGCTGCTACAGCCTTAATAGCGAACTTCATGCTTTTGTCTCCTTGTAAATCGACACAACGCAGCGTACCGCGTTGCAACAAAGCGATGCTCAGGGATTGCCCCTACCAGCGTCGCACACGTGACTGGCGCTGCGCTCCCCCGAGCGCGCACCAGCCTGGGGCAGTGCAAAAAATGGCGCTCGCAAGCGATGCGCGCACATGCATTGCCCCACCCTGATCACAGGCCGGGAAGCTTGTAATCCTTGAGCTGCTCACGCAGCTTGGTCTTGAGCATCTTGCCGGTGGCACCGAGCGGAATGGCATCGACAAACACCACGTCGTCAGGGATCTGCCACTTGGCCGTCTTGCCTTCGTAGAAGGCCAGCAGCGCTTCGCGCGTCACCTCTGCGCCAGGCCGCTTGACCACGGCCACGATGGGGCGCTCGTCCCACTTTGGATGCGGCATACCCACACACGCTGCCATGGCAATGGCGGGATGGGCCATCGCAATGTTCTCGATGTCGATGGAGCTGATCCATTCGCCACCGGACTTGATCACGTCCTTGCTGCGGTCGGTGATCTGCATGAAGCCGTCGGCGTCGATGGTGGCCACGTCACCCGTGGGGAACCAGCCSCKGCCCTGCGCGTCGCGCACCAGCGGGTCRCCGCCCTCGCCCTTGAAGTAGCTGCCCACGATCCAGGGGCCCTTGACCARCAGGTCGCCRTAGGYCTTGCCGTCCCAGGGCAGCTCSTTGCCGTYGCCRYCSACGATCTTCATGTCSACGCCRWAGATCGCRCGGCCCTGCTTTTGCAGGATCTTCATCTGCTCGTCCTTGGACATGACGAGGTGCTTGTTCTTGAGCGTGCACAGCGTTCCCAGCGGGCTCATCTCGGTCATGCCCCAGGCGTGCAGCACCTCCACACCGTAGTCTTCCTTGAAGGCGTGGATCATGGCGGGCGGGCAAGCCGATCCGCCGATCACCGTGCGGCGCAGTGTGGAGAACTTGAGGCCCGCAGGCTTCATGTGGCCCAGCATCATCTGCCACACGGTGGGCACGCCCGCCGCGTAGCTGACCTTCTCCGCTTCGATCAATTCGTAGATCGACTTGCCATCCATCGCCGGGCCGGGGAACACCAGCTTGCAGCCAGTGAGCGCGGCCGAGTACGGAATGCCCCAGGCRTTGACGTGGAACATSGGCACCACSGGCAGCACCGAGTCGCGSGCCGAGAGGCACATGACATCAGGCAGCGCCGCAGCATAGGCGTGCAGCGTGGTGGAGCGGTGGCTGTACAGCGCGGCCTTGGGGTTGCCTGTGGTGCCGCTGGTGTAGCACATGCTCGATGCAGAGTTCTCATCGAACTCAGGCCATGCGTAGTCCGAAGACTGCGCACCAATCCAGGCTTCGTAGCTGGTCAGGCCGGGGATGCCGGTGTCGGCCGGCAGCTTATCGGCATCGCACAGGGCGACCCATTTCTTGACGGTGGGGCATTTGGTGTGCACCGCCTGCACCAGGGGCAGGAAGGTGGTGTCAAAGCACATCACCTGGTCTTCTGCGTGGTTGATGATCCAGGCGATCTGGTCGGGGTGCAGGCGTGGATTGACGGTGTGCAGCACGCGGCCCGATCCGCTCACGCCGAAATACATCTCCATGTGGCGATAGCCGTTCCAGGCCAGCGTGGCCACCCGGTCGCTGAACTGGAGCTTCAGGTCATCCAGCGCGTTGGCCAGGCGGCGGGCACGTGCGGCGAGGTCGCGGTACGTGTAGCGATGGATGTCCCCCTCCACCCGTCGGGACACGATTTCGGCGTCGCCGTGGTGGCGCTCTGCGAATTCGATCAGCGACGAAATCAGCAACGGTTGACTCTGCATCAAGCCCAGCATGAATACTCCTTGGATGTTGTAGTGAATGGAACGGTCATCGTAGCGCGCGTATCGGCGTCCGGGTGTCGCCGGCGTCGTGCCCCCGCACGCCGCTGGGATGAACCCACACACGCCGCACCACCACACCGGCATGGCATCGGCGGCGGCATGGTTGCGCGGTCGCTGGCCTCCGTGAACCGCAGCGGAGTGTGCGCCCGGCGGGCATGGCTGCCAACACTTGTCGCCTCACTGACAAAGGGCAAGGGAATACCCTGAACCGCCGGCACCGCTGCAGCGACAATCGGGCCCATGCTTTGCGCTGCCCCTTCTGCCCAACGATTCATTGCCGCCCAGCCCTGGTTCGCGAGCCTGCCTACCGCCATGCAGGAGCGGCTGCGCGAAGAGGTGTTTGCCGAGCAGGCCGACAAGGGCGCGGTGATGATGCCCGCCGGCAGCGCCGTGCGGGGCTGGCATGCCGTGCTGTCGGGTCTGGTGATGCTGCAGAGCCCCACCAGCAAGGGCCGGTCGTCCGCCTTCATCGGCGTGCCTGACGGTGAATGGTTTGGCGAGGGCTCGGCCATGAAGCCCGAGCCCCGCCGGTACCACGTGGTGGCACTGCGCCCCACCACCCTGCTGTGCCTGCCCCTGCCGCTGTTTGCCACGCTGCGCGAGACCAGCCTGGCGTTCAACCAGTTCCTGGTGCTGCATCTGAACATGCGGCTGGGCCAGGCCATGACCATCATCGAAGCCGGTCGCACCCAGTCCACCGAGCACCGCGTGGCGCTGTACCTCAGCCGCCTGTTCTGGCGCAGCACCCGGCGGCTCAACCTCACGCAGGAAGAGCTGGGCCAGCTGGTCGGCCTCTCGCGGCAGACCGTGAACAAGGTGCTGCAGTCGCTGGAGGGCATGGGCATTGTGTCGCTGGACTTCGGGCGCGTGGCCATCGTGGACGACGAGGCGCTGAACGCATACCTCGCCGCCACGGCCGCGCACTGAACACCCGCATTCGGCCGGGGTCTGTTCGACATCTGCAGCGTGAGAGTCATTGCACGCTCAGGCGCACCGCCTTCTGGTCTGCATCAAAGATGAACTTGCGGGGCCAGGGCTGCCAGGTCTGGCCCAGCGTGGCGTTGTTGGGATCGCCGGTGTGCACAAAGGCGCGCAGGCTGTCCATCATGGCCCGCGACAGCGCCAGGCGCCCCGGCTGGTTGGCGGTGCTGTTGGTCGCCTTCGCAAACACCGAGGGACCGAAGTTGCCAAACACAAAGGGCAGGTCGAATGCATGGGCCGCGCCGTACACATCGTTCCATGGTGCGGGCTGCTGGGCCCAGTTGAACTGGTAGTTCCACACATTGCTCTGCTGGCTGCGCAGGGCGTTCAGCAGGTTGTCGCGGCTGGCGCCAATGAACACATTGCCCAGCAGCTGCGTGCGTGCGTTGTAGCCCGTGCCCGGGGCTGTCACCGGCAGGTAGGACGCATCCAGAATGTCCGCCGCAGTAAGGGTGGTGGGGGCATCAGGGTCGAAGCGCTGCATCATCGCAAAGCGCTCGGCATCGCCGATCTTCATGCCGGGCTTGCCGCCCAGCAGCACCAGGAACGGGGCAAACAGCTTGCCCTCCTCGGCCGTGTAGCCGGACAACACAGGCACTTTCTGATAGCGGCCCGCAGAAATCTCCGTGATCGGATCGGCCGGAACCACCACACCGTCCGGGATCGGGCCAGAACCTGTCAGCCCCTTTGCCAGCACCGTCTGCAAAACGACTCGCGCATCCTTGCCACGCAGGTAACTGGCCACCTGCGCGGGGGGCCAGCTGGCCACCAGGGCCTGGGCTTCGGGCAGGCCCGGTGCCAAGCCATCGGCCACGGCCAGATGCGCCAGCAACTGGCTGGCCTGTGTGGCGTAGCGGGAGACCGGGTTGAGCGTGGGTATGGACCCGGCGGGCAGGTTCGACGCCAAGGAGATCCCGCCGCTGACCGGTACCAATTTGTGGAAGAGCCCGGTGGCCTGCGGTGCGGTCAGTAGCGCCAAGGCATTGATGGCCCCCGCCGACTGCCCCATCAACGTGACGTTGCCCGCATTGCCGCCAAACCGAGCGATGTTGCCCTGGACGAACCGCAGCGCCTGCACGACGTCCAGCAGCGCGTAGTTGCCGGTATAGGTGCTGCCTCCGCTGCTTCCATTGCCGTTGTTGCCGGCATGCAGGGCGGGCAACTGCAGATACCCCAGCACATCCAGCCGGTAGTTGGCTGTGACCACGATGGCATTGGCCGACTTGGACAGCGCGGCGCCGTCGTACACCGGGTCGGCGGTGTAGCCCGATATGGCACTGCCCCCATGGATAAAGACCAGCACTGGCAGGTTGTCCTGCGCGGTGGCCGGACGCCAGATGTTGAGGGTCAGGCAGTCTTCGCTGCCCAGCGGGGTGTTCAGCGTCTGGCCAATCGTGTCGTCAAAACGGTTGTTGGCGCCCGGRCCGTAAATACGGCCCATCTGCAGGCACGCACTACCAAACCGGGTGGCGCTGCGCTCGCCCGTCCAGGCGGCGGGCTCTGCAGGCGGCTGCCAGCGCAGGGCCCCGACAGGGGGTTGTGCGTAGGGAACACCCTTCCAGGCATAAGTGCCGCTGGTGGTGCTGTCATCCGTGCCGCGCACCATGCCATAGCGGGTTTCGCGCAGTTCGGGCGGCGTACCGCCAGAACCACCACACGCCGTGGTCATCACAGCGGCCAGGCATGCTGCGCCCCAGCGCAGGCTCTTTGCAAAATAGGCCATGTTGTTTGTCTCCTTCGGGGTTTTCAGGAATGGGGCGGGCCTGCAGAACGCATCACACTCGCGCCTGGGACCGACCTCGGCGCCGATTGTGAAAACGCCCGGCCGACAACCCACTATCGCAACCACACCAAAACAGTGACTTCAGAACACCACCCGCGCGTAAACCCTGAGACTGGGGCCTGCCCATGAACCCACTGCCGCAGCGCACCAGCTCTGCCGCCTGGGTGCGCGGCATTGCGGAGCTGTTTGCAGCCGAAGGACTGCCGGTGCAAGCCCTGTGCGCGCAGGCCGACATCGACCTGGAGAGCCTGCAGCACCCCCACACCCGCGTGGATGTGGACCGCGTCAGCCGCTTGTGGGAGGCCGCAGCCCAGCACTACGATCGCCCGGGGCTGGGCCTGGACCGCCAGCTGGCCGCGCGCTACGGCAAGCTGGATCTGGTCGGCCACGCACTGGCCTCGGGGCCCAACCTTCTCGAAGGCTTCAGGCACCTGGACCGGCACATGGCGCTGATCTCGGACGCCACCACGTTCTCGATGGAGCGAGACCCACGCGGTTACTGGATGGTGCTCAACCACATCGGCGCCTCGCGCCCCATACCGCGACAGCGGGTGGAGTTTGCGGTGCTGACCCTGCTGACGCTGTGTGATTGGCTCACCCGGCGCGACCTCACGCCCCTGGCCTTGGAGCTGGTCACCCCAGCGCCAGCCGACGACACGCGACACCGCGCGGCATTTGGCGTACCACCCCGCTTTGGCCAGCCGGTGAACCGCTTTCTGATGGCCGAAGCCGACCTGCTGCAACCCATTCCCACCCACAACCCGAACCTGTGGGCGCTGCACGAACAACTGGTGGAGGCCGAGCTGGGGCAGTTGGGTCCGTTGGGCCAGTCGCTGGTCAGTGCCAAGGTGCGCACCGAGATATCGCGCATGCTGCACCTCGGTGAACCCCGGCGCGAGGACGTGGCTGCGCGCCTGCACCTCACCGATCGCACCTTGCAGCGCCGGCTGCAGGCAGAGTCGGTGAGTTTTCAGCAACTGCTGGACGACACCCGCAGCGAGCTGGCCCGCCAATACCTGGCCGACCCGCGCCGCAGCCTGGCCGAGGTGGCGGACCAGCTGGGTTTCAGCGACCAGAGCAACCTGTTTCGGGCCTGCAAGCGCTGGTTTGGCATGCCCCCAGGCCAATACCGCCAGCAGCTGCTGCAGCCTGCGTCAGGCCCGGCCTGCCTGACGGCGGCAGCGTTGTTGTAGCGGTCGCGGTGCAGGCTATCCCCGCCCTGCCATGGCCCTGTGGGCACCGGGGCATCCGGCCTGCGAGACAATCCAGCCCATGACCCTGACTGCCGACAGCGACGCCCACACCGACCTCGGCCTCGCCTGGAACCACCGCTTTGCCGCGCTGGGCACCGACTTTTTCACCGAACTGCGCCCCACCCCTCTGCCCACGCCCCATTGGGTAGGCACCAGCCCCGCCGTGGCGCAACTGCTCGGGCTGGATGAAGCCGCCTTGCGCAGCGATGAGGCCCTGCAGGCCTTCACCGGCAACCGCCTGCTGGCAGGCTCGCAACCCCTGGCCAGCGTGTACAGCGGACACCAGTTTGGCGTCTGGGCCGGTCAGCTGGGCGATGGGCGCGCCATCTTGCTCGGAGAGACGGCTACGGGGTGGGAAGTCCAGCTCAAGGGTGCAGGCCGCACGCCCTACTCTCGCATGGGCGATGGCCGTGCGGTATTGCGCTCCAGCATCCGCGAGTTTTTGTGCAGCGAAGCCATGCACGGACTGGGTGTGCCGACATCGCGCGCGCTGTGCATCACCGGCTCTCCCGCGCACGTCCGCCGCGAAGAAATCGAGACCGCTGCCGTCGTCACCCGCGTGGCACGCAGCTTTGTGCGTTTTGGTCATTTCGAGCACTTTGCTGCCAACGGCCAGGAGGCCGCGCTGCAAACGCTGGCCGACTACGCCATCGACCGCTACTACCCCGAATGCCGGGACAGCACCGACCTGGCTGGCAACCCGTACGCTGCCCTGCTGCAGGCCGTGAGCGAGCGCACCGCACGCCTCATGGCGCAATGGCAGGCGGTCGGCTTTTGCCATGGGGTGATGAACACCGACAACATGAGCATCCTGGGCCTGACGATTGACTACGGGCCGTTTCAGTTTCTCGACGCGTTTGTGCCCGGCCACGTGTGCAACCACAGCGACTCGCAAGGCCGTTACGCGTACAACCGCCAGCCCAACGTGGCGTACTGGAACCTGTTTTGCCTGGCGCAGGCGCTGCTGCCCCTGATCGGCCACCAGGACGTGGCCAAGCAGGCCCTGGAGTCTTACAAGACGGTTTTCCCCGAGGCCTTCATGGCCCGCATGCGCGCCAAGCTGGGGCTGCGGGAGGCCAGCGACGGCGATGGCGCGCTCATCGACGGCATCTTGCTGCTGCTGGCCCAGAACCGGGTGGACTACCCCATCTTCTGGCGCCGCCTGTCGCAAGCCGTGGGCACCCAAGACATGGAGCCCGTGCGCGACCTGTTTGCGGACCGTGCTGGCCTGGACCAATGGCTGCTACTATATTCAGAGCAATCAAGGCATATGGATGTAGCGCATCAAGCCGATTTGATGCTCAAAACCAATCCCAAGTTCGTGCTGCGCAACCACCTGGGCGAACAGGCCATTCGTGCGGCGAAACTTGGCGACTTCGGTGAACTCCAAACCCTGCAGCGGCTGCTRGAGCGCCCGTTTGACGAGCACCCGGGGCATGACGCCTACGCCGCCTTCCCGCCCGACTGGGCGTCTTCCATCGAGATCAGCTGTTCATCATGACCCATCCCATCCAGAAGACTGACGCCGAATGGCAAGCCGTGCTGCGCGAAAAAGGTGCAGAACCCGTGGCCTTCCAGGTCACGCGCCATGCCGCCACCGAGCGCCCCTTCACCGGCAAGTACGAAGCCCACTGGGCCGACGGCAGCTACCACTGCGTCTGCTGCGGCGCCAAGCTGTTTGACTCGGTCACCAAGTTTGACGCGGGCTGCGGCTGGCCCAGCTTTTCCGAAGCCATCCCCGGCGCCATCACCGAAATCGTGGACCGCAGCCATGGCATGGTCCGCACCGAAACGGTGTGTGCACAATGCGGGGCGCACCTGGGCCATGTGTTTGAAGATGGCCCAGCACCCGCCGGGTTGCGGTATTGCATGAACTCGGCCTCGCTGGACTTCGAGTCCGGCGACCACTGAAGCCCGGGACTCCTTGCTGACTCCATGAAAATTCTGATCGACTTTTTCCCCATCCTGCTGTTCTTCGGGGCCTACAAGTTCTACGGCATCTACGTAGGCACCGCCGTGCTCATGGCGGCCACGGCCTTGCAGATGGCCATCATCTACGCCATCGACCGGCGCCTGCAGACCATGCACAAGGTCACCCTGGTGCTGATCCTGCTGTTTGGCACGCTCACGCTGGTGCTGCAGGACGACCGGTTCATCAAATGGAAACCCACAGTGCTCTATGGCGCTATGTCGGTGGCCCTGGCGGTRGCGCTCTGGGCGCTSAARAAGAAYTTCCTCAAGATGCTGCTGGGCAGCCAGCTGGACTTGCCCGACGCCGTATGGCAGCGGCTGAACGTGGCCTGGATCATCTACTGCGCCTTCATGTCCGCCATCAACGCGTACGTGGTGATGAACTTCAGCACCGAAGCCTGGGTGGACTTCAAGTTGTGGGGCTATGCGTTTCCGCTGGTCTTCCTGGTGGCCCAGGGCATCTACATTGCGCCCCACCTCAAGGGCGACGAGCCCACCACCTGAACGAGTGTGAAGCCCATGAACTCCATCGCAGACCAGATGCACCAGACACTGGCCGACCGCCTCACCCCCAGCCACCTGGAGGTGCTGGACGAAAGCGCCGCCCACGCAGGCCATGCGGGTGCCAACGGCACGGGATTCGGCACCCATTTTCGGGTGCGAATTTCGTCACCTTTCTTTACAGGACGCTCCCGCGTGGCCCAACACCGCCTTGTGTATGATGCGCTGCAAGAATTTATTGACCAAGGCGTTCACGCCCTCGCCATTGAAGTTCTCTGAGCCGGCCTCAAGTCAACATCTGCCGGATTTCAGTCGGCAAACAACCCCTCATTTTTTGGATTCCGCATGAAGAAACAGCTCCTGTCCGGCCTCGTCGCCGCTGCCGTGCTGGGCACGTTGGCCCTGCCCGTTTCCGCCCAGAATGTCGCCATTGTTAACGGCAAGGCAGTTCCCAAGGAGCGCGTCGAAGCGCTCAAGCAGCAGGTCGAACGCTCGGGCCGCCCCGTGACGCCCGACATCGAAGGCCAGATCAAGGAAGAAGTCATTGCCCGTGAAATCTTCATGCAGGAAGCTCAAAGGCGCGGCCTGGAAACCTCGGCAGACTACAAGGCCCAGCTGGACCTGGCACGCCAGGCCATCCTGATTCGCGAACTGTTCGCCGACTTCCAGAAGACGAACCCCGTCACCGACGCTGAAATCCAGGCCGAATACGACAAGTTCGTGGCAGCCAACAGCGGCAAGGAATACAAGGCCCGCCACATCCTGGTGGAAAAGGAAGCCGACGCCAAGGCCATCATCGCGTCCATCAAGAAGGGCGCCAAGTTTGAAGACATCGCCAAGAAGCAATCCAAGGACCCAGGCTCCGGCGCAAAGGGCGGCGACCTCGACTGGGCCAACCCATCGAGCTACGTGAGCGAGTTCACCGAAGCGCTGGTCAAGCTCGAAAAGGGCAAGATGACAGAGACGCCCGTGAAGAGCCAGTTTGGCTGGCACATCATCCGCCTGGACGATGTGCGCCAGGCCGAGCTGCCCAAGCTCGAAGAAGTCAAGCCCCAAGTGGCGCAGCAACTGCAGCAGCAAAAGCTGGCCAAGTTCCAGGAAGACCTGCGCGCCAAGGCCAAGGTGGAATAAGCCACTCGGCCCCCCAGCCGTCATGGCCACAAAAAAACGCGACCTCGGTCGCGTTTTTTTATGGCTCGGCCTGTTTAGCAAGGCCAGACAGTTCGACGAGGCTCAGGTCCGCCCCATCAGCCACACCGCAGCCATCAGCAGGCCGATCATCACCGGTTGGTGGAGCATGTAGTAGCTCAGGCTCCATCGCCCCAGTGTCGCCAGAGGCCGCACCACCACGGGTAGCTGCCATTGCAACCAGCCCCTGCGCGCGCGCATGGCCCATTGACCTGCAGCGAGCCCCCACCAGAGCACACCCAACCATGGCAACACGGGCACATAGTCTTCCGTGAACGGTTTGCGGGATACCAACCCCAGCCAATTCAGGGCTCGCCCATTGAACCAGGGTGCGGCATCGGCCCATCCCCCCGCCAGAAGCTGCTGCGCAGCCCACGGCAAGGCCACCGCCACCAGTCCAGCCAGCCACAGCCAGCGCCCCCACCCTGCCGTACAGCGCGCAATGAGCAACATCACCGCCATGCCATGCAGCACACCGAAATAGATGAAGCTGGCCGGAAACATCACAAACGACCCCGCGGACACCAGCAGCGCACACCCGGCGATCTGCACCCAGCGGCGCCCAAACCGGTGCCAGCCCTGCCCCTGATGCAACGCAATGGCCTGGCCCAGTCCCGCGCAAAACAGGAAAAGACTCACGATGAAGGTGCGCTGCGTGGTCCAGAACGGATCCACGCGAAAGTTCTGTGACCACAAGCCGAAGTGGCTCAGATCAAAACAGAAGTGGAACACCGTCATCCACACCATGGCGACTCCC
>NZ_JBGFFF010000118.1:0-14159 GCF_056175785.1 Acidovorax sp. LjRoot204 | reverse complement strand
CGTCCGTAGCAGGCCCTGCATTGTTGGGGAGCTTCTTCTCGAGCGTGATGGTGTCACCCACCTTGGCGGCCTGCAGCTCCTTGATGCCSGCRATGATGTAGCCCACCTSSCCKGCMTCGAGSGAAKYGCGCGGCTCGTTGGCSGGCGTGAASACSCCSAKGTTGTCGGCGTTGTACAYSGCGCCSGASGCCATCATCTTGATGCGCTCGCCCTTSASCARGCGGCCRTCSACCACRCGCACCAGCATGACCACCCCGACGTAGCTGTCGAACCAGCTGTCGATGATCATCGCGCGCAGCGGGCCATCGGCATTGCCACGTGGTGCGGGCACCTTGGCAACAATCGCCTCCAGAATCTCATCGATTCCCATACCGGTTTTGGCAGAGCAAGGAATCGCGTCGGTGGCATCAATGCCGATCACATCTTCGATCTCGGCCTTGGCATTGTCTGGATCAGCGTTGGGCAGATCCATCTTGTTGAGCACCGGCACCACTTCGACACCCAGATCCAGAGCGGTGTAGCAGTTGGCCACAGTCTGCGCTTCGACCCCCTGCGATGCATCCACCACCAACAGCGCACCCTCGCATGCAGACAGCGARCGRCTCACCTCATACGAGAAGTCCACATGCCCTGGCGTGTCGATCAGATTGAGGTTGTAGACCTGCCCATCSWGKGCCTTGTASTGCAGCGCRGCGGTCTGCGCCTTGATGGTTATCCCACGCTCTTTTTCGATRTCCATCGAGTCSAGMACCTGSGCYTCCATCTCACGGTCTGCAAGACCTCCGCACCGCTGAATCAAGCGGTCGGCAAGCGTCGACTTGCCATGGTCGATGTGCGCAATGATGGAAAAATTTCTGATGTGATTCATCAACGGAAAGCGTCAAGTGATTGAATTAAAACAGTGCGCACAAGAAAAAAGGGCGCGTCGAATGGCGACGCGCCCTGAACCAACAATCATTGGCAACTGCGATAGTTGGAGCTTCATTGTAGGCAAAAAGGCCGCCTGAAAAAGCCCGCCCCTCGGCATCCAAGGGAAGTTGCCAGGGTGCAACAGGAATTTTATACACAGTTTATACACAGTCTGCACAAGAACAACGCTGGACAACTTGTGGGTGAGCTGTGGATCAACTGTGCATTGCTCAAAAACATCCCACATCGTGAACAGAGCGCCCGTCGATATGCAGATAAGCGTTGAACGCAAGTCTCTATTCTATCGAAACTGGTTGATGGGCCTCTGAAAAGTTAGCAAAAGCTAACATCTAGACTGGTGTGGACGCCTCCTACCAACCCCTCAAAAAAAACCAGGCACCGACAATGGCCCCCTTGAAACGTAGGGAATGGCCCGACTCCGGGCCATCCTCGTTCTCGCTTGTGGCGCTTATCTGCCGGGGCGAATCAGCGCGTACTGAGCCCACTCGCCGCGGCGATACAGCACGTTGATGGACTTGCTCTTATCAGCCTTGGACAGCACAGACTCAAACTCTTTCACGCCCGCCACTTCGGTGTTGGCAACCGACAGGATGATGTCCCCTTCCCGAAGGCCAGCGCGTGCTGCCGCGTCCATGGCGGTCGCCACGACCACCCCACCCTTGAGCTTGAGTTCCTTCTTCTGGGCATCCGTCAGTTCCGTCACTGACAAACCGATCTGCTGTGCAGCGGCAGAGGCCTTGGGCTTCTCCTCGCGCTCGGCTACTTTGGTGGCGGGCTTGTCAGGTTCGATCTCCGCGATGGTGATGGCCAGATCGCGGGATGCACCGCGACGGAACACCGTCACCGAACTGCGATTGCCTGGTTTGGTGTTGCCCACAAGGCGCGGCAGGTCTGCCACCTTCTCGATGGGTTTGCCATCAAAGCGCGTGATGATGTCGCCCGCCTCCACACCCGCTTTGTCGGCGGGCGACCCTGCCTCCACGCCCGTCACCAGAGCGCCCTGCGCCTTGCCCAGGCCAATCGACTCAGCAACATCCTTGGTGACTTGCCCGATCTGGACACCGATACGGCCACGCGTCACACGACCCGAAGCACGCAGCTGCTCACTCACACGGATGGCTTCATCCATGGGGATGGCGAACGAGATACCCATGAATCCGCCAGAGCGGGAATAGATCTGGCTGTTGATGCCCACCACCTCACCACGCATGTTGATGAGTGGCCCGCCAGAGTTTCCGGGGTTGATGGCCACATCCGTCTGGATGAAGGGCAGGTAGTCACCCGTATCGCGCTGCTTGGCACTGACGATGCCCGCAGTGACCGTGTTTTCCAGCCCAAAGGGTGAACCGATCGCCATCACCCACTCGCCCACTCGGAGGCGACTCACATCCCCCACTTTCACAGCAGGCAATCCTGACGCCTCTATCTTCACAACGGCCACGTCAGTGCGCTTGTCAGCCCCCACGATGCGCGCCTTGAACTCACGCTTGTCCGTCAAGGTCACAATGACCTCGTCAGCGCCTTCAACCACATGCGCATTGGTCATCACAAACCCGTCAGAGGTCAGAATGAAACCCGATCCCACTCCACGTGGCTGCGCCTCTTCTTCCTGTTGAGGCCGTTGAGGCCGCTGTTGACGCGGAGCATTGGGGATGGGTACCCCAAATCGGCGAAAAAATTCCAGCATCTCTTCGTCCATGCCATTGGCGTTGGCTCGACTGGACGCTTTCTCGACGGTGCGGATGTTGACCACTGACGGCCCCACCTGATCCACCAGATCGGTGAAATCAGGCAAGCCCCGAACCAGCGGTGCAGGTTGTGCCAACGCCGCATGGGGCGCTACCGAGACCGTGGCCAGACCACCCATCAGGCATGCCACTGCCACCGAACGCAACATACTTCCATCAAACTTCGGCATCTTCGACCTTTCTTGATTCTTGGCGAATGCTGTTCACGAATTGTGTGTGACTGTGAAGAGTGTGACGCCAAATGGTTCCCCGCATTCGTCACGCCCTCCATGCCCACACAAACCGCCAAATGACCGGGTATGGCGGCCCGCAGTCATCGGCAGCGCGGCTGTCAGCGCAGGCGCTCCAGCTGACCTACAAAAAGGCGCAGTGTCTGCAGAGGTACCTCTCCCACTGCGGTCAACCACGTGTCTGACGGCCCACGCTGGGCTACCAGCTGTGTAGCGCCCATGCTGGACACCTGGGGCTGCGCGGGATGACGCTGCGGGTCGAAGGGCTCCAGAAACAACGACACCGAGGCCAGTCCATCGGAGTACAGGCACTGCAAGACACTGGAGGCATCCGGAGCGTCAGACATCGCCCGTCGGTGACAGCTGACAGGCACGAATCCGGCCACGGGCTGGCGCAAGGCCCAACCTTCGGCCTTTGCCGTAGTTTTGACCACTGAGGGTGCAACCACCTTGTAACCCGACGTCGCGTCCATCAGACGCGTCAGCTGATCAACCTTCACCGGCGCATTGAGATCCAGCTCAGAAAAAGCCGCTTGCTCCAAGACCCGACCATCAGCCGCCAGCGTCTGCAGCTTCACCACCAGCCCGGTTTCACGCTCGCTCCAGAGCCGATAACCGAAACGCAGGGTATCCGTAGGCTGAAACCAGACCACGTCCGACACGAAGCCAGCCACCCGCTCCTGCCCCAGCAGGCGGGGCGTGTAAAACTGGGCGATCGATGTACCGCTGACAACAGGTACGCGCGGAAAGAGCCCAGATGCATCGCGGCGGTCTGACCGCACAACGCGCGCCTGGGGCAGGAAGGTACGAACTTCGTCGTTACGGCGATAGACCGTGCGCGGAGTGCCACTAAGCGATTCAACCCGCTCCAATTGTTGCTGGCCATCGCATGCGTGCCAGATGCGTGAACTGGACATGGCGCCGTTGGCCGACAACACCACAAAGGTTCCGGCATAGGCTCGGCTGCACGGTGCGCTGTGCATGCGCTCGATCCACTGCGCCATGTCGCGCTCGGCCACTGCGGTGGTAGTTGACTCAGAGGATGCAGCAGGAGCCCCCGCCACAGGCCCCACGAACAAACCACACATCGCTGCGGCTATCAACGAGCCAAGCCATCGAACCCGGGTATTTCCAAAGACCTTCGCAACTCCAGAGGGGTTCATCACACTATCTCAGCGCCAGACATACCGTTCACGATTCAGCGGCCAGGAGTCTCAAAAGTAGCGTTGCGCAAAAAGCCAGCAGGCATCTGCAGGGCCGACGTACTGCCAAACTGCTTATGGGCCGCCAGCAACTCATCCAATCGAGGATCCCGGATCATCACTTGCTGGCCGTCCGCATCAGCAACAGCTACGACAGGCGCGCCTTGCGCAGTCGCACGCTCGGGGGAAGACGCGGCCAGTTGAGCCCCAGCTCCACCCGCCCCCTGCAGTTGGGAGAACGAGGTCCAGCCAATAGCGGCCACGGCGGCCAGCGACGCAAAGCCCGCAACCATCTTCCAACGGAAAACCGATGCATTGGCAGCCACAGGCAGAGGGGTCGCTACGATGCCCAGTTGGGCTGGAACATGTGGACGCTGTGGCGGAGCCTCCTTGGCCAGCTCTTCGCGCAAGCGGGACAGAAACGCTGGATTTGCTGGCCGCGCCAAATCAGAAGAACGCAACGCATCGCCCACAAGGTGGTAAACCGCCCATGTGTTGCGTCCTTCGTCTTCCGCCGCCCAGGCCAGCGCATCGGCAAACTCATCGCCGTGCAGCTGACCATCCGCCAGAGCAGATAGCTGTTCGCTCCGTCCGCCGGTCAAGCTGACGTCCGCCGAGGCGGTGATACCTGTTTGTGCCTTGTTCATTCAATCACCTCACCACCGTTTGCCCGACTGGTTTTCGAGCAAGGGTCGCACTTTGGCCGAAATGGCTTCTCGCGCCCGAAAAATTCGAGATCGCACCGTACCAATGGGGCACCCCATCGCGGTAGCAATTTCTTCATAACTGAGCCCTTCAATCTCTCGCAGCGTGACAGCTTGGCGCAGATCATCGGGCAAGGCCTCCATGGCTGCATTCACGACCTGGGCGATTTCCTGGGCCGCAAGGACAGTTTCGGGGGTTTCGTCGCTGGTTAGTTCGTGTCCAAGGCGGGAAGTTTCATCCTCGTCCTCCGAACCCCTGAATGCATTTTCGGAAATGACCGGGTTGCGCTTCATATCCATGAGCGCCTTCTTGGCTGTATTGACAGCAATCCGGTACAGCCAGGTGTAAAACTGGGCGTCGCCGCGAAACTGGTGCAGCGCCCGATAGGCGCGGATGAAGGTTTCCTGGGCAATGTCCTGCACCAGGTCCGTGTCGCGCACCATGCGCCCGATCAGTCGTTCGATGCGGCGTTGGTACTTGATGACCAGCAATTCATAGGCGCGCTGGTCGCCCGCTACCGTGCGCTCCACCAGTTGGAGGTCGCTGTCTTCGGAGGGGGAAGGCGGAATTACAGTCATGGATACTCAGTATTCACGCCCTGGGGCAGCTTGCCGGGCGGTTTCGTCAGCGTTGTCAGCGCCCGATCTGGCGCGCGAATATACCGCACGGCGCAAGTCCATCCAGCGCTCTGGCTGACTGGAACGCTCCAGCCACAACCACAGCGGCGGATGTCCGACGAGCAAGATGCGCACCCACAGATGCGCCTGCAGATCCAGAAGCACCTCCGGGGGCGCTGAAAGCGTCAGCGGCACACTGGTGGGCGGCGCCACTCGGTTCAGCGTCCAGGCTTGGCCGTCGAACTGCAAAACTCCACGGGCTTGGCTCCACCAAAAGTGCATGGCAGCCGCCATCGCTGGCAGCCAGAAACACAGGGCCACTGCGATAGACAGATGCGCAGCACGGCTACCCCAAGCGATCCAGGCAACCAAAACGGCACCACCAGCAAGCACCCAGGCAGCCAACAGCACGCCCAGAGCCCGACTGCGACGCAGCGAATATTGGACAGAGGGAGGCCATCTCGAAAGCCGCGTCACAAGACAGCTCCCTTCGACGGACGGATCAAGCGCCAACTCGATGACGGACCGACACCACAGTCAATGACACATCGCCCGCAGGCCCACGAGCGATACGTATTGCCACCGAATCCGAGATTGGTATGTGCGCGCAATCAGACGCGTTTGAATACCAGCGTTCCGTTGGTGCCGCCAAAGCCAAAGTTGTTCTTGACGGCCACATCAATCTTCATGTCCCGCGCCGTATTGGCGCAGTAGTCGAGATCACACTCCGGATCCTGGTTGAACAGGTTGATGGTGGGCGGCACTTTTTGTTCATGCAGTGCCAGCACGGTGAACACACTTTCAATCCCTCCCGCACCGCCGAGCAAGTGGCCCGTCATGGATTTGGTGGAGCTCACAACGGTCTTGTAGGCGTGGTCGCCCAAGGCCGCTTTGATTGCATTGGTTTCGTTGATGTCACCCAGAGGAGTGGACGTGCCGTGGGCATTAAGGTAATCCACCTGATCGGCATTGATCCCGGCGTTGCGCAACGCGCTGAGCATGGCGCGCCGGGGCCCATCCATGTTGGGTGCCGTCATGTGACCTGCATCTGCGCTCATGCCGAAGCCGCTGAGTTCGGCATARATCTTGGCGCCKCGCGCYTTGGCGTGTTCRTACTCTTCGAGCACCAKCACRCCKGMGCCYTCGCCCAGCACRAARCCGTCGCGGTCCTTGTCCCAGGGGCGGGATGCCGTCTTGGGGTCGTCGTTGCGGGTGGACAGGGCCCGCATGGCGGCAAACCCGCCGATGCCCAGCGGAGATACCGTGGATTCGGTACCGCCAGCCACGACCACGTCCGCATCGCCATATTCGATCATGCGACCGGCCTCGCCGATACAGTGCAAGCCTGTTGTGCAGGCAGTCACCACGGCAAGGTTGGGCCCCTTGAAGYCAAAGCGCATGGACACATGCCCTGCCACCATGTTGATGATGGACGCAGGTACAAAAAATGGGGTGATACGCCGTGGCCCGCGGCTGACCAGCTCGGCGTGGGTGTTTTCGATCAGCGGGAGGCCGCCAATGCCGGAGCCGATCACGCAGGCAATGCGTGTGGCGAACTCCTCACTGAGCGCTTCACCCGTGGGAAGCCCTGCGTCCTGGACGGCCTGCGCTGCAGCAGCGATGCCATAGTGGATGAAGGTATCCATCGCGCGCGCATCCTTGGCGCTGATGTACGACTCCAGGTCAAGACCTTTGACCTCTCCCGCAATCTTGCAGGCGAAGTTCGATGCATCGAACTTGGTGATGAGATCAATGCCGGACTGGCCGGCAAGGAGATTGGCCCAGGACTCGGCCACCGTGTTACCCACGGGGCTGACGCAACCCAGGCCGGTCACGACAACGCGACGACGGCTCATGCGTATAAAACCTTCTGCTGATCGCTTGAGTCAGGCGCAGGGCGCCGCTCAGGCCTTCTGGTGGGTGTTGGCGTAGTCGATGGCGTTTTGCACCGTGGTGATCTTCTCGGCGTCTTCGTCCGGGATCTCGATGCCGAATTCGTCTTCCAGAGCCATCACCAGTTCCACCGTGTCGAGCGAGTCGGCACCGAGGTCTGCCACGAAGGCCTTTTCATTGGTGACTTGGGACTCTTCCACACCGAGTTGTTCGGCAATGATTTTTTTGACGCGTGCTTCGATATCGCTCATGGTTTCCCTCTGGGGGTTGTGAATGAATCCGCGATTCTAGCCGCTTAAGGAGAAGCCCCTAAACGACCCGCCGTCCGGATGAACCGGCGTTAACTTTCAATAACTACATGTACATGCCACCATTGACATGCAACTCCTGCCCCGTCACATAGCCAGCCTCGCGCGAGGCAAGGTACGCCACCGCGTGCGCGATGTCGGCCGGCTTGCCCAKGTGRCCCAGCGGGATCTGCGCATTGAGCGCCTTTTGCTGGTCTTCGGGTAACACGGAGGTCATGTCGGTCTCGATGAAACCGGGTGCCACGCAGTTCACGGTGATGCTGCGGCTGCCCAGCTCACGGGCCAGCGCGCGCGTCATGCCCGCCACACCCGCCTTGGCCGCGGCGTAGTTGGCCTGGCCTGGATTGCCCGAGGCACCCACTACGCTGGTGATGCTGATGATGCGCCCAAAGCGCTGCTTCATCATCGGCCGGATCGCGGCGCGGCTCGTGCGGAATACCGCCTTGAGATTGGTGTCCAGCACGGCATCCCAGTCGTCGTCCTTCATGCGCATGGCCAGAGTGTCGCGCGTAATGCCCGCGTTGTTCACCAGCACATGCAAGCCTCCTTGCTGCTTGACGATGGCGTCCATCAGGGCCTCGACCGCAGCCACATCGTTCACGTTCAGATTGGCACCGCGGCAACCAGGGTAAGCCGACAGCGCCTGGCTGATGCGCACTGCGCCTTCATCCGTGGTGGCTGTACCCACCACCTGGTAGCCGCGCACCGCCAACTCCAGGGCAATGGCAGCACCGATGCCGCGCGATGCACCGGTCACCAGTGCCACTTGCGCTGCCTGCACTGCTGTCTGGGTCGATTCCGTCATGCCAACAACTCCCGGGTTTCAGCCAGTGTGGCCGAGTCAAACAATGCTGCGCCGACCAGTTCAGGGTCGATGCGTTTGATGAGGCCTGCCAGCACCTTGCCAGGGCCACATTCAATGATGTGCGTCACACCACGGCCTTTCAGCGCGTGCACGCATTCCACCCAGCGCACGGGGCCAAAGGCCTGGCGGTAGAGCGCTTCGCGAATGGCATCAGCGTCTTGCTGCACCACCACGTCCACGTTGTTGACCACCGGAATCTGAGGGGTAGCAAGCGCAACCTCCGCCAGCGCCATACGCAGCTTTTCAGCCGCAGGCTTCATCAGGCTGGAATGGAAAGGCGCCGACACTGGCAGGGGCAATGCGCGCTTGGCGCCCGCCGCCTTGAGCACCTCACAGGCCTTGTCCACACCCGCCTTGGTACCGGCGATCACGGTCTGGATCGGGTCGTTGAAATTGACAGCCTCCACCACCTCAGCCGTACCTGGCCCGAACGATGCCAAAGCCTCGGCACAACCAGCGATGACCTTGGAAGCCTCCATGCCCAGAATGGCTGCCATGGCGCCGGTGCCGACAGGCACCGCCTCTTGCATGGCCGCCGCACGCAGCCGCACCAGAGGGGCAGCCTGGGCGAGCGTCAACACACCAGCCGCCACCAGAGCGGAGTATTCGCCCAGCGAATGCCCGGCAACGGCCACCGGGGCTGGGCCGCCTTCTGCGCGCCACACCCGCCATGCCGCCACGCCAGCGACCAGCATCACCGGCTGAGTGTTGGTGGTCAGGGCCAAAGCCTCCTTGGGGCCTTCCTTGATCAGCAGGCCGACATCCTCACCCAAAGCATCCGAGGCTTCCTGCAGGGTCTGCGCCACCACCGGGTGGTCACCCCAACCATCGAGCATGCCAACCGATTGCGAGCCTTGCCCCGGAAAGACAAATGCAAAAGACTTCATGAAAAATCCAGAAATATGATGAAACTGGCCGGTAGCGCAGGTACTTATTGCGCCAGCAGCTACAACTTCAGGAGCACAGCACCCCAGGTAAAACCACCACCCACGCCTTCGAGCAGCAGGGTTTCGCCTTTCTTGACCTGACCGGTGCGCACCCCATGGTCCAAAGCCAGCGGAATGGAAGCTGCCGAGGTGTTGCCGTGTTGGTCCACCGTGACCACCACCTTGTCCATGGACATCTTCAGTTTGCGGGCGGTGCTCTGCATGATGCGGATGTTGGCCTGGTGCGGGATCAGCCAGTCGATATCGGCCTCGGTCAGCCCGGCCTTGGCCAGGGCCGCGTGGGCCGCCTTTTCCAGCACACCCACTGCCAGCTTGAAGACCGCCTGTCCGTCCATTTTGAGGACCGGGTCCCCAAGCACCTTGCCGCCGGACACATTGCCGGGCACACACAAAATATCGACATGCTTGCCGTCGGCGTGCAGGTCGCTCGACAGAATGCCAGGCGTGTCAGAGGCCTCCAGTACCACAGCGCCCGCACCATCACCGAACAACACACAGGTGGTGCGGTCGTTGAAGTCCAGGATGCGGCTGAAAACCTCTGCACCAATCACCAGCGCGCGATTGGCAGCACCTGTCTGAATCATGGCGTCCGCCACCGACAGGGCATAGACAAAACCGCTGCACACAGCTTGCACATCAAACGCAGGGCATCCATTGGCACCCAGCTTGTTCTGCAAGATACAAGCAACGGACGGGAACACCATGTCCGGCGTGGACGTGGCCACGATGATCAGATCGATATCGGTGGGCTGCAGGCCGGCGGCCTGCAGGGCATTGCGCGCTGCCTCCAATCCCAAGTCGCTGGCGGTCACATCCGGAGCCGCAAAGTGGCGCGCCCGGATGCCGGTGCGCTCCACAATCCATTCATCGGAGGTTTCGATACCGCGCTGGCCCAGTTCGGCAACCAGATCAGCGTTGGTCAACCGGCGGGGAGGCAGGTAGCTGCCGGTGCCGGTAATGCGGGAATAACGTCTCATTATTGTGCGGTCGCCGCAACGCCAGGCTGGGGCTGGGCATCTGCAGGCGCCAGCAGGGGCGCCGCGTGCGCAATCCGGGTCCGGACACGGTCGAGCAGGTTGTTGCGGGCTGCATCATACGCCCGGTTCAACGCCTGCTCGAAAGCCATGGCGTCTGCCGATCCGTGGCTCTTGAACACCAGCCCGCGCAGGCCGAGGAGCGCCGCACCGTTGTAACGGCGGTAATCCATGCGCCTCATCAACGCTTTTAAGATCGGATAGGCGACGATAGCGGCCATTTTGGTAAAAATGTGGCGCGAAAATTCGGTTTTAAGTGCTCCGATGATCATCGAGGCCACACCTTCGCTGGCCTTGAGCGCCACATTGCCCACAAAACCATCACAGACCACGATATCCACCGTACCCTTGAAGATATCGTTGCCCTCCACATTGCCATAGAAGTTCAAATCGCCGGAATTAGCCGCAGATCGCAGCAATTCACCTGCCTTTTTGATCACCTCACTGCCTTTGATGACCTCTTCACCAATGTTCAGCAAACCCACCGTGGGCTCGCCACCCTCCTGGAGGACGGATACCAGGGCAGAGCCCATCACGGCAAACTGCAGCAGGTGCTCGGCCGAGCAATCGACGTTAGCCCCCAGGTCCAGCACCGTCGTGGCACCACCGGTGGCGTTGGGCAGCTGGGTAGCGATGGCAGGACGGTCGATACCGTCCAAAGTCTTGAGCAGATAGCGGGCGATGGCCATCAAGGCACCGGTATTGCCCGCAGACACGGCCGCCGAAGCCGTGCCATCCTTGACTTGCTGGATGGCCACGCGCATCGAAGAATCTTTCTTCTTGYGCAAGGCCACTTCCACCGGGTCATCCATAGCGACCACTTCGGTAGCGGGAACGATGGTGGCTCGGTCGTGGGAGAACGATTGCAGGCTGTCCGCCAGGCCAACGAGCAGCAGACGGGCATCCGGGTGGTGGTCGAGAAACTGGCGGCACGCCGCGAGCGTGACGCGGGGGCCATGGTCGCCCCCCATGCAGTCAACAGCCAGTGTGATCATGGGCGACTTGTCCGGCCGGCCCAGGGGGCCGAGAGATGAATACGACGGTCAAAACAAAGGCCCGCGCTACAGGGTTTGTAGCAACGGGCCTTTGGATGGGGTGAAGGTCAGGCTTCRGACTTGTTCTTSAGCACCTGRCGGCCACGGTAGAAACCGTTGGGGCTGATGTGGTGRCGCAGGTGCGTTTCRCCAGTGGTSGGYTCMACGGCAATGCCKGGCACGWYCAGSGCATTGTGSGARCGGTGCATGCCGCGCTTGGAAGGSGACTTYTTGTTTTGCTGRACGGCCATGATGGCTCCTGATCTGGAATAGGTTGGTAAAAACGCGATCAGCCCAAAAAGACACGATGGGGTTCGCGTGAAGCCCACGATTATAACCCAAATGATTTTTGGGTCGATGAATCAGTCTTTGGCGTCTTTGCGCAAGGCTGCCAGCGCGGCAAAGGGGTTGGGTTTTTCGGCGTTGGCTTCTTCAAAATCGTCGTCCGAAGACGCCAGCGGCACCGAGGTCGGGCACTCGTCGTGCTTGGGCACCACGGGCAAAGCCATCAACAGTTCAYCTTCGATGAGTTCGTGCAGATCAAACTCGCGGCTCAGGGCCAGCAGGTCTTCTTCGCTCTCATCGTCCAGTGCCTCGGCCGTGGCTTCGTCCGCCACAAAGCGGAACTCACGATCCACCTCCAGGGGCACATCGACCGGCGTCAGGCAGCGCTGGCACTCCATGGGGAAGCTGGCGCGCACCTTGATGTGCAGCCAGACCTGCCCCATGCCTCCCAGGGCAGTGCGCACTTCGCCCGTCGCCTCCCAGTCCACCAACAGGTCGGGGTGCAGGCCTTTGGCCTCTTGCGCCAGGCGTTCGTACTTCAGCAGCGAGTCGTGTCCCGCCAGCCGACCGCCCGCCTGTGCGAAGGCTTTCACGTCGAGGCGCTGTGCGGAGAATTCCTTGGTCATGGCGGCAGTGTAAGAGAATCGGCGCATGCATCAATCCCCCTCCCCGCAACGCCCTCTGGTATTGGGCTCGACCTCGCGCTACCGGCGCGAATTGCTGGAACGGCTGAACCTGCCTTTCGAAGTGACCGCCCCCCATGTCGATGAGACTCCCCTGCCCGGCGAGGCGCCCCGCGCCCTGGCCTTGCGCCTGGCTCTGGCCAAAGCGCAAGCTGTGGCGCGGCAGCACCCCGAAGCCGTGGTGATCGGATCCGACCAGGTGGCAGACCTGGCCGGAGAGCCGCTGGGCAAACCGGGCCAGCACGATCGCGCGGTGCAGCAGTTGCGCCAGATGCGCGGCCAGACGGTGGTGTTCCAAACCGCCCTGGCGGTGGTGTGCGCGGCCACCGGCTTTGAACAGGTGGACCTCGCCCCCGTGGAGGTGAAGTTCCGCGACCTGTCGGATGAAGAAATCGAGCGCTACCTGCGCGCCGAGCAGCCCTACGACTGCGCRGGCAGCGCCAAGAGCGAAGGCCTYGGTATYGCCCTGCTGRRCGCSATCCACAGCGACGACCCCACGGCACTCATCGGGCTGCCACTGATCCGCACATGCCGCATGCTGCGCGCAGCAGGGCTGGTGCTGCCATGAACGTAAAAACCGGCACGCTGTACCTGGTGCCCGCCCCCCTCGACTTTGGCTGCGACACCCAGGCCCCACTGCAGGATGCCCTGCCCTCAGCGACCCTGCAGACAGCCGCCCGCCTGACCCACTGGGTGTGCGAAAACGCCAAGAGCACGCGCGCCTACCTCAAGCGCATTGACGCGCTGCACCCCCTGGCCCTCTCTCTACAGCAACAGCAGATCACCGAGTTGCCGCGTGAAGTGCACAAAAAAGGTGACCACGGCGACAAAGGCTCAGCGCCGTTCGACGCCCGCCCGCTGCTGGCTGCGGCCCTGAACGGGCACGACATCGGCCTGGTCAGCGAAGCGGGTATGCCCGCAGTGGCCGACCCTGGCTCGTCGGTGGTGCGGGCCGCGCACGACCTGGGCCTGCGCGTGGTGCCGTTGGTAGGGCCGGTGTCGCTGCTGCTGGCCCTGGCCGCCAGTGGCCTCAATGGACAAAACTTCGCCTTCGTCGGCTATCTGCCACAAGACGGACAAGAGCGCACACAGCGCATCAAGGAGCTGGAAGGCATCGCGCTGCGCATGGGCCAGACCCAGCTGTTCATCGAGACCCCGTACCGCAACCCGGCCCTGTGGCAGGCGCTGGTTCAGACCCTGCAGCCGCACACCCGGCTGGCGCTGGCCAGCGGGCTGACCCTGCCCGACGCGCGGGTGCAAAGCCAGCTGGTGCGCCAGTGGAAGCAGCAGCCCGCACCACCGGACAACCGCACCCCCGTGGTGTTTGCGCTGGGGCGTTGAGACAGCGACGGGGTAACACGCTACGGGCGAGGCGCCTGGAATGCTACATATTCAGGAGCATTCCAGGCATATTCCACTAGCGCAACCGCCCCAAAACACCCCAAAACACCCCCAAACCCCTCAGACCGCTGCACAACGGCCCCACACCGGCACCGCAGCACAGCGCAACCAGGCCCAACAAAAAAGCCCCGGCAGATACTTCTGCAGGGGCTTCGAATAGACATCTGCCATCGATGCAAGGGCTTGCGCGGATGATCACGCCCCCTGCCGACTCCGAGGCGAATATCAGCGCAACTGCGGCCCCGATATGGCCAGTGACTTGACGGCGCCAATGCCC
>NZ_JBGFFF010000117.1:0-14518 GCF_056175785.1 Acidovorax sp. LjRoot204 | reverse complement strand
GTTTTGATGCGTTCTGGGAGGTGTACCCACGCAAGGAGCGCGAGAAAGCAGCCCGCAGGCAGTGGGCCAAGCTCATGCCCGATGCAGCCCTGCAGGCGCGCATCGTGGCGGCCGTGGTGGCCTGGGCAGCAACTGAGCGTTGGCAGGAAGAGGGCGGGCGGTATGTGCCGCGCGCCAGCGGCTGGCTCTCGGGTGAGCAGTGGTTTGATGCGCTGCCCATGCCTGCCCTGGCTGCGGACTGGTGGCAGTCACTCGACGGCATCAAGGCCATGGGCGAGCGGCACGGCATCGTGTACGCCACCTCGGGCCTGGGCAATGCCTGGACTGACGACGAGCTGCGTGCGCACAACCGCGCCTACCGCCAGCGCGTGTTCGATGCCGCTGGCCCTGGCCCGTGGCACCAGCTCCGGAGGGTCGCCTGATGCTCGCCTCGGATGCGTTGCGGATGCGCAACACCCCCCGGTTTGGGTCCTCCTCCCACCCCCCAGGTGCGGGTAATTCGAGCCGCCCTGTCAGACTGTTGCGGGTGGTCGCTAAGGGGGTTAAGTGAATATGGTGTATGGCTTTGATGCTCCATATTTGGTAGCGCATGGGGGTGCGAAGTGAAGGTTTTGCCCGTGCTCGACCAGGTGATATCGCAGTCGGAGTTCGCCCAGATCGTGGGGGTGAGCGAGGCGCGCGTGTCACAGATGGTGAGCGAGGGTGTGATCGCGCGCGGTGATACCGCTGCCGCGTGGCTGGTGGCCTACTGCGAGCGCCTGCGCGACCAGGCAGCGGGACGGCTGGGCGAAACCTACGGCCTCGACCTCGTGCAGGAGCGCGCCGCGCTGGCCCGCGAGCAGCGCGAAGGCCAGGCCATCAAGAACGCTGTCGCCCGCCGTGAATTCGCCCCTGTGGGTCTGCTGGCCGATGTGCTGGGGCAGGCCTCCAGCGCAGTGGTGGATCGTTTCGACCAGCTGGAGGGCACGCTGCGCAAGGCCTGCCCCGATCTGCCCGATGAAGCCAAGACCGCCGTGCTGCAGGTGATCGCCTCCGCCCGCAATGAGTGGATCCGCTCCACCGAGCGGCTGGTGGCTGACAGCGTGGACGCCATGCTGGCCGACGTCGCTGGCGAGGATGAGCCGTACAGCGAGGGCATGCCCGCATGACCACCGTGCCCGTGTTGCACGCCGAGACAGCCGCCGCCATCAAGGCGGCGGTGCGCATGGGGCTGGACAGCCTGCGGGCCGAGCCGCCCCAGCGCCTTGGCGACTGGGCGCGCGACCACTTCAAGCTGGCGGGCGAAAGCAGCCACCAGAAGGGCGCCTGGGAGGCCTGGGCGTTCCAGGTGGGCATTCTCGACTTTATGAGCGATGACCGTATCGAGGATCTGGCGGTGCGCAAGGCCAAGCGCGTCGGCTACACCAAGATGGTCACCGCCTTCGTGGCCTACAACATCGCCCACCGCCGGCGCAAGCAGGCCCTGTGGCAGCCGACCGATGATGACCGCGACAGCTACGTCAAGAGCGAAATCGACCCGCTGCTCGATCCCCTGACCGGTGTGCCCGCCATCAACAAGGCGCGCAAGCTCGGCCGCTCCACCGAGGAAACGATCAAGTTCAAGCCCTTCCGCGACAGCGTGCTGCACCTGCTGGGTGGCAAGGCCGCCCGGGCATACCGCCGCATCACCGTGGCCGTGGCCATCCTTGATGAATGGTCAGCCTTCGACCAGCAGATCGAGAAGTCCGGCGACCCAGGCGGTCTGGCCAAGGGGCGTCTGGAGGGGGCGCCTTACCCCAAGTTCGTCGGCGGCAGCACCCCGCGCCTCAAAGGCCTGTGCCATGTCGAGCGCGCGTGCGACAACGCCGAGGGCATGGTGCGCTTTCACATCGACTGCCCACGCTGCGGCCTCGAACATCCGCTGATCTGGGGCGGCAAGAACCTGGCCCATGGGTTCAAGTGGACGCGCGGCAAGCCCGAGACAGTGCACCACGTCTGCCCGCACTGCCGTGCATCTATCACCCAGGCCGACTACCTTGCGGGCGGCGTGCCGCTCTCGGGCGCCTGGGTGTGCGAGCGCACAGGTAAGCGCTATGGCGCCGACCGCATCTGGCGCGACAGCAAAGGCATGCCCTGCAACCCGCCGCGCACCCTCGGCGTGCACGTGTGGACGGCCTACAGCCCGCAGCGCGCATGGTCCGATATCGTCACCGAGTTCGAGAACGCCCTGAAGGCGCTGGAGGCGGGCGAAGTCGGCCCCATGCAGCTGTTCGTCAACGAAACCCTGGGCGAGACCTGGGAGCTGGCAGGCGAGCGCACCGACGAACACGCCCTGCAGGCCCGCGCCGAGCCCTACAAGCTCTGCACTGTGCCCAAGGGTGGCCTGTACCTCACCGCCGGCGTGGACGTGCAGCGCAACCGGTGGGAAATCACCGTCTATGCCTGGGGGCGCGGCATGGAGTCGTGGGTGGTCGATGTGATCGTGATCGAGGGCAACCCCGCCGTCGATGAGGAATGGGACGCCGTCACCCACCAGCTGCAGCGCCGGTACACACAAGAATGGCACGGCGGCACCTTGGGCATCAGCGCCGCCAGCATCGACTCATCCGACCAGACTCAGGCCGTCTACAACTGGGTGGCCAAGGCCCAGCACATCCTGCCCGGCCTGCGCGCCATCAAGGGCGACGGCAACGAAGCCACCAACATCCTCGGCGCCAGCAGCGCGCAGGACATCAACTGGCGCGGCAAAAAGGTGCCCAACGGCATCAAGCTCTGGCGCGTCGGCGTCGATGCCGCCAAAGACCTGCTGCTCGGCCAGCTCGCCATCACCCAGCCTGGCCCCGGCTACCTGCACACCAGCGACGAACTGCCCCGCGAGTTCTACGAACAGCTCACCGCCGAGCAGCGCGTGCTGGCCAAGATCAACGGCCGCGAGGCCTACCGGTGGATCAAGCGCCGCCCCCGCAACGAGCAGCTGGACAACCGCAACTACGCCTTGCACGCCGCCATGGCTAGCGGCCTCCACCGCTACGACGACGCCCGCTGGCAAAAGCTGGAGGCCGCCGTGCAGCCCGCCAATCATGATCTATTTGCTACACAAAGCGTAGCAATAAAGCCAGAAGAAAAGAGCGCTGCCGCAGACAAAGCACCTGTGCAGCACAAGCCAAACCCCTTCGCATCGCGCGCCAACCGCAGGCCTTCCGCCTCTACAGCCACATGGTAAAACCCGCCGCCCAACCCACGCCGCAGCAGCTCCAGGGCCTGCTGCCCGACGATGCCACCACGGCAGACCAGCAGGCGCTGGCCACCGTCGAGCACAGCGACGACGTGGTCGAGTACACCCTGCGCTGCGTCATGGCCTTGGCGCCCCGCCTCAACGCCGCCGTGCTGCGCGCAGCCGAGGCCCAGGTGCGCGAGGTATTTGGCGGCGATGAGGTGTGGGTGGGCCGCCGGCCTGACCTGCTCAGCCGCAACGACGCCATCCGCCGCGACTACCTGGCGGGCGAGCGCGTGGCGCTGCTGTCGCGCCGGTACCAGCTCACCCAGCGCCACGTGCTGCGCATCATCAAGGGGCAAGGGTGACATTTCACCCCTTACAAATGTCACCCCGCGCGGCCTAGATTGCAGCCTGCAACACCACGCGCTCCATGGCCACAACACCCACCACAGAACCCACCACCGTCAACGCGGGCGACACCGTGATCTGGCGCCGCACGCTGGCCGACTACCCCGCCAGCGACGGCTGGGCGCTGGAATACACCCTGCTCAGCGCCGCCGCCAAAATCACCATCAATGCTGTGGCCGATGGCGCCGACCACCTGGTCAACGCAGCGGCGGGCACCACCGGCAGCTGGGCGGCTGGCGACTACGCCTGGCGCGCCCAGGTCAGCAAGGCCGGGCAGGTGTTCACGGTGGGCGAGGGGCGGATGACGGTGCGCCCCAGCTTCACCGCAGCCACCACGCTAGACACCCGCAGCAGCGCCCGCAAGGCGCTGGAGGCCGTCAAGGCGTATCTGGCCGACGCCAACAACATCAAGGCGTCCGAGTACGAAATCGCAGGCCGCCAGCTGCGCCGCTACACCCTCAGCGAGCTGTGGGCCCACCACGACCGGCTGGTGACCGAGGTGCGCAACGAAGGCGCGGCAGACCGCATTGCCGCAGGCCTGCCCAGCAACACCCGCGTTTATGTGAGGTTCGGCCAATGACCAGCATGATCACCCGTGCCCGCCAGTGGCTCAGCCGCACGGTCGCCCCGGCCTCGCACCACACCCGGCGCTTCCAGGCCGCCCGCATGGACCGGCTCACTGCCGACTGGATGGCCACCGCCCAGAGCATCAACGAAGAGCTGCGCAGCGACCTCGATGCGCTGCGCTCACGCGGCCGCCAGCTGGGCAGCAATAACGACTACGCCAAAAAGTTCGTCGGCATGGTCAAGGACAACATCATCGGCCCCGGCGGCGTGCGCCTGCAGGTGCGCATTGAAGACAGCCCGGGCAAGCCCGACCGCCTGGCCAGCGCCGCCATTGAGCGCGCGTACAACGAATGGCAGGCTGTCGCCGACGTCACCGGCCACCAGCATTTCCGGGATATGTGCGAAACCATGGTGGGTGGGTTGCCCTCTGATGGGGAGTTTCTGCTGCGCATGGTGCGTGGCGCTGACTCTGGCAACCGGTTCAACTTTGGGCTTCAGCTCATCGACGTGGACCGCATCGACACCACCTACAACGGCCGCCACGGCGCCAACACCGTCATCATGGGGGTGGAGGTCAACGCCTACCGCCGCCCGGTGGCCGTGCATATCTTTGCGGCTCACCCCAACGACGGCCAGCACAGCAGCCGCCAGCGCATCCGCCTGCCGCTGGACGATGTCATTCACGGCTTCAAGGTGGAGCGCTCCGAACAGCTGCGCGGCATCCCATGGATGGCGGCCGGCATGCTCAGCCTGCACCACCTGGGCAATTTCAAACTGGCGGCTCTGCTGGCGGCAGAGCACGGCGCCAACCATTACGGTTTCTTCACCACGCCAGACGGCCAGTCGCCCATCGGCGCGCCAGACTCCACCGGCGGCGAGGCCGTCACCGTCAGCCAGCCCGGGTACTACGACACACTGCCCACCGGCGTGCAGTTCACGCCCTACGACAGCAAGTACCCCGAGCAGAACTTTGGCCCCTTCGTCAAAACCACGCTGCAGCGCATCGCCAGCGGCTGGGGGGTGGCCTACCACTCCCTGGCCAATGACTTGGAGGGGGTCAGCTTCTCCAGCATCCGCAGCGGCACGCTCGAAGAGCGCGACCGGTGGATGGGCGACCAGCAATGGTTCATCGACGTGGCGCTGGAGCGCATCTACCGCGCCTGGTTGCAGATGTCCCTCATGTCGGGCGCCATCACCATGCCCAACGGCAGCGCGCTGCCCGCGTCCAAGCTCGAAAAGTTCAGCCGCCACGAATGGCAGCCCCGCCGCTGGGAATGGGTGGACCCGCAAGCCGACACCAACGCCAACATCCTCAAGGTGCGCRCCGGCCTCATGAGCCCGCAAGACCTGTGCAGCGCCATGGGCTACGACTTCGAAGACACGCTAGACGCCATTGCCGCCGCCCAAAAGCTCGCCAAGGAAAAGAACGTGCAGCTGCCCGCCTACGACGCGCTGCCCGGTGCCAGTGGAGCTGCGGCACCTGCGGTGCCTGCGCCGTAGCAAGCAAGGTTTCCCGCCACAAGGCCCGCCCAGCGCGGGCCTTTTGCATTGTGGCGCGCGGTGCGAGTAGGTGACATTTCACCCCTTACAAATGTCACCTCACCCCGCTTGCAATAGCGGGCATGAGCAGCACAGCACCACTCCCTGAAACCGTCGCCCGGCACCTGTCCAAGGGTCGCGCAGAGCGTGCATTTCTGGTCGAGCGCCAGGCCATTGACGAAGCCGCCCGCACCGCTGTGCTGGCCTTCGCCAGCGAGCTGCCTTACCAGCGCTACTGGGGCGTCGAGATCCTGGACTGCACTGCCACCAGCATGCGCCAGGGCCGCTTGCGCAGTGGCGCCAACCTGCTTTGCGACCACGACACCCGCGATGTCGTTGGCGTCATCGAATCTGTCGAGATCGGTGCGGACAGGGTTGCCCGCGCCGTGGTGCGCTTCGGAAAAAGCGCTCGTGCAGAGGAAGTGTGGAACGACGTGCGCGACGGCATCCGCCGCAACGTGTCTGTCGGCTACATGGTCCACAAAGCGCAGCTGGTCGAGACCGTAGAAGGTGTGGAAACCTACCGCGTCACCGACTGGGAGCCCTTTGAAGTCTCGCTGGTCAGCGTTCCCGCTGACGCATCCGTCGGCGTAGGCCGCAGCCTCGATGGCGCTGACACACCAGCGCCAGACGCAGCCCCTGCACCGCAAGCCACCACCCCCACCCAAACCCCATCCGAACCCGAGGTGAAAACCATGCCTGATCCCGTAGTCGAAGTCGTCGAGCAGCGCAACCACGCTGCCGAAATCTCCAAAATCGCAAACAGCATCCCCGGCGGCGCCGAGCTGGCGATGGACGCCATTCAGCGCGGCCTGACAGTCGAGCAGTTCCAACGCGAAGCCATCGCCAAGATGGCCAGCAAGCCCGTGCCCACTGCCGACATCGGCATGGAAAAGGGCGAGGTCAAGCAGTACAGCCTGATGCGCGCTCTGAACGCGCTGGCTAACCCCACTGATGCTGCCGCTCAGCGCGCAGCCGCTTTCGAGCGTGAATGCTCCGACGCTGCTTCCGCCAAGGCGGGCAAGCAGGCGCGCGGCTTCATGGTCCCCAACGAAGTGCAGCGCCGCGACTTGCTGGTGGGCACCCCTACGGCAGGCGGCAATTTGGTTGCCACGGATCTGCTCACTGGCAGTTTCATCGACATCCTGCGCAATGCCATGGTCATCGACGGCCTGGGCACACGCATGCTCACCGGCCTGGTGGGCAATGTCGCCATTCCCAAGCTCACCGGCTCGGCTTCTGCCTACTGGGTGGCTGAAAACGTGGCACCCACCGAAAGCCAGCAAACCGTCGGCCAGGTCACTCTGACCCCCAAGACGGTGGGTGCCTTCACCGACATCGCCCGCCGCCTGCTGCTGCAGACCAGCCTGGATGTCGAGGCCATGGTGCAGAGCGACCTCGCCACCATCCTGGGCCTGGCCATTCAGCAGGCCGCTATCAACGGCACGGGTGCATCCAACCAGCCCAGCGGCATCCTGACGCAGATATCCACGCCCACCGTGGTTGCAGGCACCAACGGCGCCGCACCCACCTGGCAAAACGTCATCGACCTGGAGTCTGCTGTGGCCGTGGCTAATGCCGACGTGGGCACGCTGGCCTATCTCACCAACGCCAAGGTGCGCGGCAAGCTCAAGGCCACCAGCAAGGTTTCGGGTCAAAACGGCTTCATCTGGGATGGTGGCGATACGCCTGTCAACGGCTACCGCGCTGCGGTCACCAACGCCGTGCCGTCCAACCTCACCAAGGGCACCAGCTCCGGTGTGTGCTCGGCCGCCATCTTCGGCAACTGGGCCGACCTGGTCATCGGCATGTGGGGTGGCCTGGACCTCATGGTCGATCCCTACACGGGCAGCGCCGCCGGCACCGTGCGTGTGGTGGCCCTGCAAGACGTGGACGTTGCCCTGCGCAACACCGTGTCTTTCGCCACCGTTGTGGACCTGCTGACCGCCTAAGCCAGCACCACACACCGCCATAGACCGCTACCCAGGCCCGCACCATGTTCACCGAAGACATCAGCGCCTTCTTCAGCACCGCAGACTTCGCCACCACGGCGAGCTTTGCCGGTGGTGCCGATGTGCCTGTCATCTTCGATGCACCTGCGGGCTCTGGCTCTGTCGGCCCGCTCGGCATGGTCACTGCACAGCCGGTTATCACCCTGCCCAGTGCTCAGGTGCCCGCCAACCCGGTGGGCGTCAGCGTGGTGGTAACGGTCGATGGCTCTGCAGTGCCCTACCTGGTAGCAGATGCCCAGCCTGACGGCACCGGCATCACCCGCCTGCTGCTGGAGGTCGTATGACCACCCCCACCAAGTTCGCCCAGGTGCTCGGCGCCATGCAGGAATCCCTGCAGGCCGCTGCGCCCGTGTCGCCCAACGTGTTTCGCGCCCGTGCCCGGGTGGTACCGCAGCAGATGGCCACGGCCATCGTGGTGCGGCCAGCCCAGGCAGAGCGCGACGCATCGGTGGGGCAGGGCGCCATGGCGCTGTGGCTCACCGCCGTGGCGGTGGACTGTTACGCACGCGGCACCACCGCCAGCCCGGTGGATGTGGCGGTGGACGAACTCATGGGCGCGGCCGTGCAGCGGCTGATGCAAGACCCCTCCCTCGGCGGCCTGGTGGGGTCCATCGACCCCCAGGGCGTGTCCTGGGATTTCGACGTGGACGGCGACCAAACCGCCTGCGCCACGGTGACTTTCTACGTGCGGCACGTCACGGCGGCTGCGACCTTCTTCTGATTCCCCTTCCAACGAGGTAACTCAAATGGCAAACCCCATCTTCTGGACCAACGTAGGCATCGACGTGCAAACCGCACTGGCTGCTGCCGTCACCATCACCGCCATCAGCAAGGCCGCCATGGGCGTGGCCACGTACAGCGGTGGCATCAACCCCAGCAACGGTGACTACATCGCCATCTCGGCCAACGGCATGAGCCAGGTGAATGACCGCATCTTTCGCATCGCCAACGTCAACACCACCGCCAAGACGTTCGAGCTGGAGGGCGAAGACACCACGCTGTACGACACCTTCATCAACGGCAGCTACCAGATCATCACCTTCGGCGCCTCCTTCAGCACCGTGCAGAGCATCAGCCCCAGCGGTGGCGACTACGAAAAGGCCGATGTCACCACCATCCACGACCAGGTGCGCAAGCAGGTGCCCACCATTGCCGCGCCCCTCACGCTGGCCATGACCAACTTCTTTGACCTGACGGACCCCGGCTTTGTGGAGTGCAACAAGGCCTACAAGTCCAAGACCAAGCGCGCCATCCGCCTGCGCTTCGGCACCGGCGCAAAGATGCTGATGACCGGCTATGTGGGTGCCGCAGGCGTGCCCACCGGCCAGGCCCAGGGCGTGGTGCAGACCCCTGTGTCCATCGAGGCGCAAAACCTCCCCACCGTCTACGCGAGCTGATCGCGCACCGCGCATGCCGCACCCCGGCATGCGCATGGTTTCGTGCGCGGCACGGTGGGCAGCAAAGCCCACTGGCTCCGTCTTTGCCCGAGCGGGCACGCCGCGCACTCCCTTCCCATCGGGCCTTTGATCGGGCTTTTCCCATGTCTATCTCCATTGTTGTCTCCCCTAAGGTCAAGTTCCCCGTCAAGGGGTCCATGAAGAACGAAGCCGGTGTGGACCAGCCGTTCGACTTCACCCTCACCTGCAAGCGCCTGGACACCGAAGAAATCCAGGCCAAAAAGAACGAAGACGGCTCCTACGTTTACGTCGATTTCATGGCCGATGTCATTGAAGACTGGTCCGGCGTCAAGGACAAAGACAACCAGGCCGTGCCCTACACCTCCGAGGCGTGGCAGGCCCTCAGCAAGATCCCGGGCGTTGCTGCGCTGGCCTGGCACACCTACATGCGCGAGAACGGCGCCAAGGAAAAAAACTAGCCCAGGTCGCCCGCCGGATCGCTGAGCACAACCATGCGCGCCACTCTGCCCAACAGCCACAGCAGCCGGGTCCAGACCCGTCCAGCCCCATGGGCGGGCTGCTCTCGCAGCTGGCGGCCGTTGGTGCGTTTGATGCGCAGGGCGAGCCGGACCCCGGGGGCGACTTCGTTTACCTCTGGCCCGAATGCGTGGACGCATGGGGCCACTGGCAGCAGCTGCAAACGCAGTGGCGCGCCGGCGTGGCAGGCGCCACGGGCCTCGACTACACCGGCGTGCGCGCCTACCTGGATGAACAGGGCATTGAGCCCGGCCCCGAGCGGCGCGAGCTGTTCGCCTGCCTGCAGGCCTGCGAGTTCGCATGCCTGGAGGCCTGGAGCGAGCTGCGCGCCAAAGACCCACCGCCACCCACCAACCGGTAACGCTGCATGACCGCACCCATTGGCATCACCCTCAGCCTCGACGGCGCTCCGCAGGTCGAGGCCGGACTGCGCCGTGTGGCTGGCGGGGTGGACTCCGTTGGTGTGTCCGCCAAGCAGACGGCCGCCGCATTGCGTGGCGTGCCGGCACAGTTCACCGACATCGTCACCAGCCTGGCCAGCGGCCAGCAGCCGCTCACCGTGTTCCTGCAGCAGGGCGGCCAGCTCAAGGACATGTTTGGCGGTGCGGGCAACGCTGCCAAGGCGCTGGGCGGGTATGTGGTGGGGCTGGTCAATCCCTTCACTGTGGCTGCGGCTGCGGGTGTCACGCTGGCTCTGGCGTACAAGCAGGGGAGTGCTGAGGCCGACGCGTATCGGCTGTCGATGATTTCCACCGGCAATGCTGCGGGCACCACGGCCGCACAGCTCAAGGGCTATGCGCAGGAAATCAGCGCCATTGCAGGCACCCAGGGCAAGGCTGCTGAGTCGCTGGCGGCCTTTGTGGCGACCGGCAAGGTGTCGAACGAACTGCTGCGCGAGTCTTCTCAGTCCGCAGTGCTTTGGGAGCGTGCCACCGGGCAGGCGGCGAGCAAGACCGCCGAGCAGTTTGCGTCCCTTAAGGGGGACCCGCTCGCGTCCGTGCTCAAGCTCAACGAGGGAATGAACTTCCTCACGAAGAGCACCTACGAACAGATCAAGAGCCTGGACGATCAGGGCAAGTCCGCTGCGGCGGCGGCCGTCGCTCAGCAGGCGTACGCAACGGCCCTCACCAGTCGATCTTCCGAGATCCAGCGCAACCTGGGCAGCATCGAGCGCGGATGGATTGCGATCAAAGACGCGGCAAAGGGCGGCTGGGACGCCATGCTCAACGTGGGGCGCGCTGAGACCACGTTGGACCGGCTTGCCCAGGTGCGCAAGGAAATCAGCGCCACCGAGGCTCAGCTCCAGGGCGGCAAGGGCTTTGCCACCACTGAAGGTGGTGCTGCAGTCGGCGTTGGGTCGGGCAGGACAAACGCGGCAGAGCAAGCCCGCCTGAAAAGTCGCCTCACCTCGCTCGGGGCGGAGGCGGCCTCCTTGGAGGCGATCGCCTATGCATCGCGCACCGCTGCAGAAGAGGAGCGCAAGCGCGGCGAGGCGGTGGTGGCAACTGCGGCTTTCGACCAAGCGGGTCTCAAGTACCTGAGCGATAAGCAAAAGTTGGAGCGCGAGCTCGCTGTTGCGCGTGAGCAGGGGCTGGCAGCAAACAAGTCGCAGGCGCAGATCGAGGAGCGCCTGAACCAGATCCGTGAGGAATACCGCAAGAAGGCGGGCTCTGGCGGTGCTGGTCCTGGTGAATCCGAACTCGCCACCATCAAGGCCAAGATCACCGAGACCGAAAAATACATCGAGGCCCTGCGCACGCAAGGCCTGGAGGGTGCCAAGCTCAACGAGGGCGAGCGCATGGCGCTCAAGATCAAACAAGACCTCAAGACCAGCATCACCGGTACTACCCTTGCGAACAAAGAGCTGGCCCTGGTAGAAGCTGAGAAGCTCGGCCTGGTGCAGCGCGCGGCAGCGGCTGAAGAGCAGCGCCAGAAGGCCGTCAAAAAGTCCACCGACGAATACGCCAAGCTGGTGGAGAGCACCTTCAAGGCTGCTGACGCCCTGCAAGACCAGGCCGACAAACAGCAGGCCGCCAACGCCGTGTACGGCAAGGGCGCCGCCGCCATCGATGAGCTGGCCCTGGCCGCCCTCAAATCGCGCATGGCCGAGGCCCAGGCCTCCGACAGCTTCAGCGACAAGTTCATTGCCGCGCTGGAGGCGCAGATTCAGGCGCAGGAGCGCCTGAACGCCGCCCGCGCCGAAGGCCGGTTCAAGGAGATGAATGAATCCCTGGACCGCGAGCTGGCCGCCGCCAACCAGCAGGCCGCGCTGTACCAGGACGAGCTGCGCCTCACCGGCCTGTCGGCTCTGGAGCGCGCCAAGATCGTCGCGTTGCGCCAGTCTGAACTGGCTCTGGCCCGTGAGCTGGAGAAGATTGACCAATCCGGCGCCAAAGAAGAAGAGAAAGAGCAGCTGCGCATCAAGGCCCGCGAGATTCAGCGCGTATCAGGCTCCGCCGCCGTCAACAAGGTCATCCAGGACGATTTCACGCGCACGTCAGAAACCATCGAGCGCTCGCTCACCGACGCACTGCTGCGCGGCTTCGAGTCGGGCAAGGGCTTCGCCAAAAACCTGCGCGACACTGTCGTCAACATGTTCAAGACGCTGGTGCTGCGGCCCATCATCAGCGCCATCATCAACCCTGTGGCAGGTGCCATTACGGGCGCGCTGGGCCTGGCGGGTACAGCCGGGGCAGCTACGTCAGCGGCCAGCGGGGGCGGCATCCTGAGTGGCGCTGGGGGCATTCTCAGCGGCGTGGGTGCGCTGGCTGGCAACTTCGGCGCCGGCATCACAACCGGCCTCGGGCAGCTGATGAGCGGCAACATCATCGGCGGCTTGCAGCTGGGTGGCGGCCTGATTGGCTCTGGGGCTACGGCTGGCGGTCTGGGCACCATCATGGGCGTGCTGGGGCCAATTGCGCTTGGCATCGGCGCCCTGGTTGCCATCAGCAAGGCCACCAAGGGCGAAACCCGCACCGGCGGTCAGTTCGGCGTGTCGTTCGACGGCACTGTGACCAACCAGCGCCGCGACCAGGTTTACACCTACCAGGGCCAGCAGTTCGACCGCGACTTCTCCAATGGCCAGCGCAACGCGCTGATCGCTGGCCAGGCCTACCGCCTGGAGGGCGACCCGGTGCAGAACGAGCAGGCTATCCGCGATGCGGTCTCGGGCACGGCCAGCGGCATCAATGCTTTCCTGAAGGCGCTGGGCAGCAAGGCCACGCTGACCGGTTTCTCTGCGGGCCTGGAAACGTCCAGCAAGGGCCGGGGCGGGGTGTTTGCGGGCGGCGTCTTGTCGGATGGCACCACCTTCGGCGAAAGCGGCAAGGGCGACAACTACGCGGGCACGCTGTACGAGAAGTTCAGCACCAACAGCCCCGACTTCAAGACCGCGCTGGAGAACTTCACGCTCGACCTGAAGCAGTCCACCATCCAGGCGCTGCAGTCCGTCACCGACATCCCGCAGACGGTGCAGAAGATGCTCAAGGGCGTGGATGCCGAGGCCCTGAGCGAAGAGGCTGCCAACGCGCTGCTGGAGTCCATCAACGCCCAAATCGTGGGGGTGCAGAACCTCACCAGCGCATTCGAGGCCATGGGCCTGGACAAACTGGCGAAGATAGGATTCGACGCCGCTGCAGGTCTTGCTGCCGCTTCGGGTGGGTTCGACAAGCTGCAGAGCAACCTCAACACCTACTACGACAACTTCACTACAGAAGATCAGAAGCGGGCCAACCTGCAAAAGCAACTGGACAAGCAGTTCGCCGCGCTGGGCATCGACGTGCCCAAGAACCGCGAGGAGTTCAGCCGCCTGGTGGAGAGCACGCTGGAGCAGGTCGATGTGCAGGACAAGGCCCGCGCCTCCCTGTCCAAACAGATCGGCGACGCCATCGCAGGCGCTGGCAAAGACGGCTTCACCCTGGCCGATGCCGGTGCACGCAGCATCGTGTCGGGTATCAACCCAGCGCTGTTGGGCAACGCCCAGGCAGACCCAGCCCTGGCAGGCAAGCTCAACGGGTTCCTGGCTGGCGTCAGCGACCTGGCGGCCAAAGGTCTGGACCCAGCTGCGTTCGACAAAGGCCTTGCCGGGCTGATCGACGTGAACGCCGAGGTGCTGGGCATCGGCAAGGACGCCTCCAAGACGGCCGCCACGCTGCTGGCCCTGTCTGGCACGTTCGCCCAGCTGAACGAAAGCGCCGACGAAGCAGCCGCCCGCGTCGCCAAAGAGCAGGCCGACGCCCGCGACAAGGCACTGCGCGGCCTGGAGCGCGCCATCGCCAAGGAGAAAGAGGCGCTGCAGTCGCAGATCGATGTGGCGCAGGACGTGGCCAGCAACATGAGCGGCCTGTTCGACCTGCTCAAGTCCAACGTGCGCGAGCTGTACGACGAAGTGGATTCCACCCGCTCGATGCTGGCGGCGCAGGGCAACGACTTCATCAACCAGGCGCTGGTGGCCGCCCGCACCACCGGCTACCTGCCAGACCAGACGCAACTGGACGAAGCTATCAGCGCGGCGCGCGGCGGCCTGGACCAGAACAGCTTCGGCAACAGTGCTGAGCGCGACTATGCCGCGCTGGTGCTGGCGGGTAAGTTGTCGGAGCTGGAAGGCCTGACCGGCAAGCAGCTCACCAGCGCCGAGCTCACTGTGAAACAGCTGGAGGCCCAAAGTAAGCAGCTGGACAAGACGCTCGACTACTGGAAGCAGCAGATCGACATTGCCAATGGCACATACGAGGCCACCCTGAGCGTGGCCGATGCGGTCAAGAGCCTTGAAAAGCTCATGTTCCCGGACAAGGGCGAGATCGGCAATCTGAAGCCTGAAAAGATCGGCGGCAGCGGCGGCAGCAGCAGTGGCGGTGCTGGCT
>NZ_JBGFFF010000116.1:0-14545 GCF_056175785.1 Acidovorax sp. LjRoot204 | reverse complement strand
GGGCGCGTACAAGGGCATCGAGGCGTTCTTTGAGCCCTTCGTCTCGTTCTGCCGCTACCTGCCTGCGTCGGCCTTCATCCCGCTGTTGATCCTGTGGGCTGGGATTGGCGAGGCGCAGAAGATCCTGGTCATCTTCATCGGCTCGGTCTTCCAGATCACGCTGATGGTCGCCGTCACCGTGGGCGGCGCGCGGCGCGATCTGGTCGAGGCCGCCTACACGCTGGGCGCGGGCCACAAGGGCATCGTCACGCGCGTGCTCATCCCCGGCGCAGCCCCCGAGATCGCCGAGACCCTGCGCCTGGTGCTGGGCTGGGCCTGGACCTATGTGATTGTGGCCGAGCTGATCGGCTCGTCCAGCGGTATCGGYCACATGATCACCGACAGCCAGKCSYTGCTCAACACMGGGCAGATCATCTTCGGSATCATCRTSATCGGCSTCATCGGGCTGGTGTCCGACTTCGCYTTCAAGGCGCTCAACCACCGTCTGTTTGCCTGGAGTTTCGTGCGATGAGCTCTGTTTCCATTCAAGCCGTCTCGCGTGTCTTCGAGACTGCCAAGGGCCAGCGCACGCAGGCGCTGCAACCGGTGGACTTTGAAGTGCGGGACAACGACTTCGTGACCATCCTGGGCCCCTCGGGCTGCGGCAAGTCCACGCTGCTGCGCATTGTGGCGGGGCTGGACCACGCCACCAGCGGCCGCGTGCTGCTGGATGGGGTGCCCGTTGAAGGCCCCGGCGCCGACCGCGGCATGGTGTTCCAGAGCTACACGCTGTTCCCCTGGCTCACCATCGAGCAGAACATCCGCTTTGGCCTGCGCGAACGCGGTATGCCCGAGGCACAGCAAAAGGAACGCGCCGCGTACTTCATCGCCAAGGTCGGCCTGCGCGGCTTYGAGCAGCACTTTCCSAAGCAGCTSTCGGGCGGCATGCAGCAGCGCACCGCCATTGCGCGCGCACTGGCCAACGACCCCAAGATKCTGCTGMTGGATGAGCCCTTCGGCGCGCTCGACAACCAGACCCGCGTGCTCATGCAAGAGCTGCTGCTGGGCATCTGGGAGGCCGAGCGCAAGACCGTGCTCTTCGTCACCCACGACATCGACGAAGCCATCTTCATGGCCAACCGCGTCGCCGTGTTCAGCGCCCGGCCCGGCCGCATCAAGACCGAGCTGACGGTGGACTTGCCGCACCCGCGCCACTACACGATCAAAACGAGCCCCGAGTTCATGGACCTCAAGGCGCGCCTCACCGAAGAGATCCGCGCTGAATCCATGGCGGCGGACCTGCACTGATCTGAACCTGCACCAGCCCCGCATCCACACATGAGCGCCCGTCCTTCCCGCCGCACTGCAGCCACTGCCCCGCGCAGCGCCACGCCCGCCAAGGCGGTGGTCGCCGTGGTTGCACCCGCGCAAGCCATGGCGCTGTACGAGCAGGTCAAGGACCACATCTCGCGCAAGATCCAGGAAGGCATCTGGCGTGCGGGCGACCGCCTGCCGTCCGAGAACGAACTGGTCACCCAGTTCGGCATCTCGCGCATGACGGTGAACCGCGCACTGCGCGAGCTGGTGGAGCAGGGGCGCATCGTGCGCGTGGCCGGTGTGGGCAGCTTTGTGGCCGAGGACAAGCCCCAGTCCACGTTGTTGCAGATTGCCAATTTGGCCAGCGAAATCCGCCAGCGCGGGCACGACTACCGCTGTGACGTGCTCACGGTGGAACGCACCTCCGCCACGCTGGAAGTGGCCGCCGCGCTGGACCTGCGGACGGGCGAGTCGGTGTTTCACTCGCTGTGCATCCACCGCGAGGACGGCCTGCCCGTACAACTGGAAGACCGCCACGTAAACCCGCGCCAGGTGCCCCAGTTCGTCGCGCAGGACTTCACACTGCTGCAACCCTCCGAATACCTGGTGCGCAACGTGCCCTTTGACCAGATCGAGCATGTGGTCGATGCCGTCATGCCCACCGCCGAGCAGGCCGCGCTGCTGGAGATGTCGCCGCAGGAGCCCTGCCTGCTGCTCACCCGCCGCACCTGGTCGCGCGGCGTTCCCATCACCGTGGTGCGCTGCCTGCACCCCGCCACCCGTTACCGCCTGGGCAGCCGCTTCCGCGCCGACGGCAATCCCGTCGCCGGTTGAAAGTTTTTGCCAAAAGCACAGAATTTTTTCGCTTGTACCTACTTGTATATACAGGATCAATGCCATGACACAGAACGCATCTCCCATCACCCTGCGCCCCGGCCGCGTCACGCTGGCCGAGCTGCGCCGCATCCACGCGGGCCCTGTGCAACTGGTGCTCGATGCGTCGGCTCGCGCGGGTTTGCAGAAGTCCCTGGCCACGGTGCAGCGCATCGTCGATGAAGACCAGGTCGTCTATGGCATCAACACCGGCTTTGGCAAGCTCGCCAGCACCAAGATTGCGCACGAGCGCCTGGCCGAGCTGCAGCGCAATCTGATGCTGTCGCACAGCGTGGGCACGGGCGATGCGCTGCCCGACGATGTGGTGCGCCTCATCCTGGCCACCAAGGCCGTGAGTCTGGCGCGTGGCCACTCGGGCGTGCGCCCCGAGCTGGTGGATGCGTTGCTGGCCCTGGCCAACGCCAACGTGCTGCCGGTGATTCCGGCCAAGGGCTCGGTGGGCGCGTCGGGCGACCTGGCGCCGCTGGCGCACATGGCTTGTGTGCTGATTGGTGAAGGCCAGGCCAAGGTGGACGGCAAGGTGGTGCCGGGGGCAGAGGCCATGCGCTCCATCGGTTTGCAGCCGTTTGTGCTGGGCCCCAAGGAAGGGCTGGCGCTGCTCAACGGCACGCAGGTGTCCACCGCACTTGCACTGGCCGGGCTGTTTGGCGCCGAGAGCGTCTTTGCCGCCGCGCTGGTTGCGGGCTGCCTGTCGCTCGAAGCCATCAAGGGTTCGGTCAAACCCTTTGATGCACGCATTCACGAGGCACGTGGCCAGGCCGGGCAGATCGCCGTGGCCGCTGCCGTGCGTGCGCTGCTCGACGGCAGCGCCATCGACCCTTCGCACCCGAACTGCGGCCGCGTGCAAGACCCGTACTCCATCCGCTGCGTGCCGCAGGTGATGGGCGCTTGCCTGGACAACCTGCACCACGCCGCGCGCGTGCTGACCATTGAGGCCAATGCGGCTTCCGACAACCCCCTGGTGTTCGACAACGGGGACGTGATTTCCGGCGGCAACTTCCACGCCGAGCCSGTGGCYTTTGTGGCCGACATCATTGCGCTGGCCGTGGCCGAGATCGGTGCGATTTCTGAACGCCGCCTGTCGCTGCTGCTGGACCCGGGCCTCTCGGGTCTGCCCGCCTTCCTGATCCTCGACAGCGGCGTGAACTCGGGCTTCATGATCGCCCAGGTCACCGCCGCCGCATTGGCGGCCGAGAACCAGTGCCTGGCCAACCCCAGCAGCGTGACCAGCCTGCCCACATCGGCTAACCAGGAGGACCATGTCTCCATGGCCACCTACGGCGCGCGCCGCCTGGGCGACATGGTGCGCAATGCGGCGGTGATGGTCGGCATCGAGGCCATGGCCGCTGCGCAAGGCATGGAATTCGACCGCACCCTGAAATCCTCTCCGCTGATCGAAGCGCAATTCGCCGCCATCCGCGAGCGCGTGGCCTACCTGGAGCAGGACCGCTACCTCGCCCCCGACATCGAAGCCATGCGCGCATGGGCCCAGCAGTCCGCCTGGCCAGCAGCACTCACGCAATGCCTGCCCAGCTTCGCCTGATTTTCTCTACGCATACCCCATTGATTCACAGGAGCCCACCATGAACGCCAACGACGCCATCATCGCCGCCGCCTCCAACACCGACCCCCGCCACGACGCCAGCCGCGTGATCCGCGCGCCGCGCGGCAGCCAGCTTACTTGCAAGAGCTGGCTCACCGAAGCGGCCTATCGCATGATCCAGAACAACCTCGACCCCGAGGTGGCCGAGCGCCCCCAGGACCTGGTGGTGTACGGCGGCATTGGCCGTGCCGCGCGCAACTGGGAATGTTTTGACCAGATCCTCGCCTCGCTCAAGGACCTGAATGACGACGAGACCCTGCTCATTCAGTCCGGCAAGCCCGTGGGCGTGTTCAAGACCCATGCCAACGCACCCCGCGTGCTGCTGGCCAACTCCAACCTTGTGCCCAAGTGGGCCAACTGGGAACACTTCAGCGAGCTGGACCAGAAGGGCCTGTTCATGTACGGCCAGATGACCGCCGGCAGCTGGATCTACATCGGCACGCAAGGCATCGTGCAGGGCACGTACGAGACCTTTGCCGAGGCGGGTCGCAAGCACTTTGGCGGCTCGCTCGAAGGGCGCTGGATCTTGACTGCTGGCCTGGGCGGCATGGGCGGYGCGCAGCCGCTGGCCGCTACCTTTGCGGGCGCGGTGTCGCTCAACATCGARTGCCAGCARASCAGCATCGACTTCCGCCTGCGCACRCGCTAYGTSGACAAGCAGGCRCGYGACATYGACCACGCGTTCGAACTGATCCAGCAGCACACGGCGGCCAAAGAGGCCGTGTCGATTGCCCTGCTGGGCAACGCCGCAGAGATCCTGCCCGAGCTGGTGCGCCGTGCCAAGGCCGGTGGCCTCAAGCCCGACCTGGTGACCGACCAGACCTCGGCCCACGACCTCGTCAACGGCTACTTGCCCGCAGGTTGGACGGTGGCCCAGTGGCGTGCTGCGCAGCAGGACGTGACACAGCACGAGGTGCTGAAGAAGGCCGCTGCCAAGTCCTGCGCCGTGCATGTGCAGGCCATGCTTGACTTCCAGCACATGGGCATCCCGGTGGTGGACTACGGCAACAACATTCGCCAGGTGGCGTTTGACGAAGGCGTGAAGGACGCCTTCGACTTCCCCGGCTTTGTGCCCGCCTATATCCGCCCGCTGTTCTGCGAAGGCAAGGGCCCGTTCCGTTGGGTGGCCCTGTCGGGTGACCCGGAAGACATTCGCAAGACCGACGCCAAGATCAAGGARCTGTTCCCCGAGAACAMMCACRYGCACCGCTGGCTCGACATGGCGSGCGAGCGCATYGCCTTCCRGGGCCTGCCGGCGCGCATCTGCTGGCTGGGCCTGGGCGAGCGCCACATTGCGGGCCTGGCCTTCAATGAGATGGTGAAGAACGGTGAGCTCAAGGCMCCCATCGTSATCGGCCGMGACCACCTSGACACCGGCWSSGTGGCSAGCCCCAACCGCGAGACCGAAGSCATGAAGGACGGCACCGACGCTGTGAGCGACTGGCCGCTGCTCAACGCCTTGCTCAACACCTCGGGCGGCGCCACCTGGGTCAGCCTGCACCACGGCGGGGGCGTGGGCATGGGTTACTCGCAGCACTCGGGCATGGTCATCGTGGCCGACGGCACTGAAGCAGCGGCCCAGCGCCTTGCCAATGTGCTGGTCAACGACTGCGGCAGCGGCGTGATGCGCCATGCCGATGCTGGCTACGAACTGGCGGTGGAGACGGCCAAGAAGCAGGGCCTGAAGCTGCCCATGGTGAAGTGAAGGGGCGAGGGAGGGAATGACAGGAATGTGAAAAAAGGGAACTGCATTCCCATTCGTTGGGAATGTTGGGTTTGAATGCCGCTGCAATCCTTTGATACTGAGTCCATGCCCACCCGTGGACCCACCTCCGTTGCCGCCGCCGACCGTGTTCTGCACGTGCTGGCGGTGCTGGCACAGCACGGGCAGCCCATGTCGGCTGCCGAGCTGATGGAGGCCACGGGCCTGGCACGCAGCACGCTGTACCGGCAGCTCGCGCGGCTCAAGCTATGGGGCTTTGTGCTGGAGAGCAGCGGGCACTACGCGCCCGGGCCGCTCAGCCTGCAACTGGCGCTGGGCTTTGACATGGCGTCGCACCTGGTGCACCACGCGCGGCCGGACATGCAGGCCCTGGCCCGGCAGTCCCACGAGAGCGTGGGGCTGGTGGTGGCCGTGAATGACAGCGTGGTGTGCCTGGACATGGTGGACAGCACGCAGGCCCTGCGCTGCTCGTTTGAAAAAGGGCGCAGCGTGCCGCTTCGCGCGGGGGCCTCCGCCAAGTGCCTGCTTGCCCATGTGGCCCCGGCCACGCGCAATGCCATTCTGGACCTGCACTACGGCGCAGACACTGCTGAGCGCCAGGCGGCGCTGACCGAGCTGGAGGGCATTGCCAAGGCGGGTTACGCCGTCAGCTCCGGCGAAGTGGATGCCGGTGTCTGGGGCGTCAGCGTGCCCGTGTTCGGTTCTCCCCGGCAGGCCGCCGGGGCCATCACCCTGATGGCCCCGATCTTGCGGGCCCAGGGGCAGGAGACCGCACTCACCGGCATGGCCGTCGTCGCCGCAGTGCGCATCTCTCGCCAGCTCACTTCTCCCTGATTTTCCCTCACCCCTCCTCAGGAGCTTTCCCCATGAACCTTCGCCGCAACCTTCTTCTGGCCAGCTTGGCCGCCGCAGCCTTCTGCACCACGGGTGCACAGGCCCAGGACAACGTCCTGCGTGTGGGCACCGATGCCACGTTCCCGCCCATGGAGTTTGTCGAAAACGGCAAACGCACGGGCTTCGACATCGAGCTGGTGGAGGCCATTGCCAAGACCATGGGCAAGCAGGTCGAGTGGGTGGACATCGACTTCAAGGGCCTGATTCCCGGCCTGATTTCCAAGCGTTTTGACATGGCGGTCTCGGCCATCTACATCACCGACGAGCGCAAGAAGGTGGTGGACTTCACCGACTCCTACTATGCCGGTGGCCTGGTGGTGATGGTGAAGGCCGACAACAAGGCCATCAACAAGCTGGCCGACCTGGACGGCAAGAAGGTCAGCGTGCAGGTGGGCACCAAGTCGGTGGCGTACCTGACCGAGAAATTCCCAAAGGTGCAGCGTGTCGAGGTCGAGAAGAACCAGGAGATGTTCAACCTGGTGGACATCGGCCGCGCCGACGCTGCCGTGACCGGCAAGCCCGCCGCGTTCCAGTATGTGCGCACCCGTCCCGGCCTGCGCGTGCTCGACGAGCAGCTCACCACCGAAGAGTACGGCATGGCCCTGCGCAAGGACACGCCCGAGCTGACGAAGGCCGTCAACGGTGCCATCACCAAGCTCAAGGCGGACGGCACCTATGCGGCCATCGTCAAGAAGTGGTTCAGCAACAGCGCTGCCAAGTAAACCGCAGCCACACGTTGCCGAACTGAGCCATGGAACTCGATTTTTCTCCTGTCTGGGCCGGACTCCCCCAGTTGCTGGCGGGTGCGCTGGTCACTGTGGAAATCACGGCTGCCTCGCTGCTGCTGGGCTGCGTCATGGGCCTGCTGGTGGGCATTGGCCGCCTGAACCCCAAGCGCCGCGTGATCTACGCCCTGTGCACCGCCTACGTGGCCGCGATCCGTGGCACGCCGCTGCTGGTGCAGCTGTTCATCCTGTTCTTTGGCCTGCCGCAGTTCGGCATCCTGCTGCCCGCTTTTGTGTGCGGCGTGATCGGCCTGGGCATCTACTCGGGCGCCTATGTGTCCGAGGTGGTGCGCGGCGCCATCCAGTCCATTGACAAGGGGCAGATGGAGGCGGCGCGTTCCATCGGCATGTCCTCAGGCCTGGCCATGCGCACCGTGGTGCTGCCGCAGGCCGTGGTGCGCATGATTCCGCCACTGGGCAATGAGTTCATCGCGCTGATCAAGAACTCGGCGCTGGTGTCGCTGCTCACCATCCACGACCTGATGCACGAAGGGCAGAAGATCATCAGCGTGTCGTACCGCTCGCTGGAGGTGTACCTGGCGATTGCGGTGGTGTATTTCATCCTCACGGGTGTCACTTCGTTGGTGCTGCGCCGCATGGAGCTGCGCCTGCGTGCCGGGGGGATGGTGCAATGAAGAAAAATTCTGTGATGACCGGAGCAAGCCCATCCGCCGAGCCGATCGTGCGCATTCGCGGACTGCGCAAGTCGTTTGGCAGCCACGTGGTGCTGAATGGCATCGACTTTGACGTGCTGCCGTCGCAGGTGGTGGTGGTCATCGGGCCCAGTGGCTCGGGCAAGAGCACCTTTTTGCGCTGCTGCAACGGGCTGGAGCAGCCCGAGGGCGGCACCGTGGAAATTTGCGGACGCACGCTGGTGCAGGACGGCCGCATGCTGCCCGACCATGACCTGAACGCCCTGCGCGAAGAGGTGGGCATGGTGTTCCAGTCGTTCAACCTGTTTCCGCACCTGTCGGTGCTCGACAACGTCACGCTGGGTCCGCGCAAGCTGCGCGGCCTCTCGCGCAAGGAGGCCGAGGAGCGCGCACAGGCCCTGCTGACCAAGGTGGGCCTGGCGCACAAGGCTTTGGCCATGCCTGCCAGCCTGTCGGGCGGGCAAAAGCAGCGTGTGGCCATTGCCCGCGCACTGGCCATGGAGCCGCGCGTGATGCTGTTCGACGAGCCCACGTCGGCGCTGGACCCGGAGCTGGTGGGCGAGGTGCTGCAAGTCATGAAGCTGCTGGCCAGCGAAGGCATGACCATGATGGTCGTGACGCACGAAATGGACTTTGCACGCGAGGTGGGCGACGTGGTGGTGGTGATGGACGGCGGCGGGATCATTGAGTCCGGCCAGCCTGCGACCATCTTCACCAACCCCACGCAGGAGCGCACGCGTTCCTTTCTGCAGGCGGTGCTCACGCGCGCCTGAGGCTGGGTGTGCGCGATGGACGACAACGGTCAATAGCCTACAAGGAGACAGCTCGTATGCACCCGGTTTCACCTGCCAGTGACCTGAGCCAACAACAGCACTTTCAACAGCGCTTGCAGGAGCGCCTGACCGCCGACGACATCGCGCGGTTTGACCGCGACGGCGCCATCTGCATCAAGCAGCTGCTCACGCCCGAAGAGGTAGCGCTGCTGCGCGACGGCATCGATGCCAACCTGGCCGCGCCCAGCCCGCGCGCCAAGGTGGCCAGCAGGCCGGATGACCCGGGCCGCTTCTTCGAGGACTTCTGCAACTGGCAGGACATCCCGCAGTTTGGCCGCTTTGTGCGCGACACGCCGCTGGCCCTGGCCGCGCAGCGCCTGATGCAGTCACGCACCGTGCGGCTGTATCACGACCATGTGCTGGTGAAGGAGCCTGGCACGCGCCAGAAGACGCCCTGGCACCAGGACCAGCCTTACTACAACATCGAAGGCAGGCAGAACGTGAGCATGTGGATACCAGTGGACCCGGTCTCGCGTGCGGCCACGCTGGAGTTTGTGGCGGGATCGCACAAGGGCCCCTGGCTCATGCCGCGCACCTTCATGGACAACCAGGCCAAGTGGTTCCCTGAAGGCAGCCTGCGGGACCTGCCCAACGTCGAGGCCAATCGCGATGCCTTTCCCATCGTGGGCTGGGAGATCGAGCCGGGCGACGTGGTGTGTTTTCACATGCTCACGCTGCATGCGTCCGGCGGGGTGGAGGGGCCCAATCGGCGCCGCGTGTTCTCGGTGCGCTTCTTGGGCGACGACACGCGCCACGCGCCCAGGCCGTGGAAGACCTCGCCCGAGTTCCCGGGGCTGGCGGACCAGCTGCCCGCTGGGGCAGCCATGGACCACCCGCTGTTCCCGCTGCTGGTGGACGGGAACGGTGTGCCGCAGGGTGAAGGCGCGTGAAGCAGTTTCTGGACTTGGCCTCCACGCCCCCAGTGCCGTGGAAGAACGGCGGCGGCAGCACACGCGAGCTGGCGTGCTGGCCGCCCGGCGCGGGCATGGACAGCTTTGCATGGCGCGTGAGCGTTGCCACCATTGCAAGCCCCGGGCCGTTCTCGGCCTTTGTGGGGGTCGATCGGCAAATCATGTTGCTGGATGGCGATGGCGTACATCTGCAAGGCACAGAAGGACATTGGCAGCACGCGCTGACGCATCGCTGGGAGCCGTTTGCGTTCTCCGGCGAAGAGCCGGTGGACTGCCGCATGCTGGGCGGTGTTTCCACCGACTTCAACCTGATGCTGCGCCGGGGTGAGTGGACCGGGAACCTGAAGGTGCTGCGCGATGTACCGCCGCCCGCTGAGGGGGCTGCAGCGGGTCTGTGCATGGTGCTGCAGGGCACCTGGCGATGCGAGGACTGCGATACCCACCAAGTGCGGATGTTGGCAGCGGGGCAGGGCCTGTGGTGGGTGAACGAAGGGGGCGAAGCAGCGCCGTCGATCACCCCTGTGCGCGGCGCCGAAAGCGGTCGGTCTGCCGACGATGCACCCGTGCTGGCCTGGGTGGCCTTGCGCAGGGGCTCTGCACCATAATTTGAATCAAATGGGCTGCAAGCGCTAGTGGAATATGCGCTAGCAGCTATATAAACAATAGCAGATCAATCCATGAACACAGCAGCAGGTAGCAACAAGCAGGGCGTTGTCCCGCCAGCGTCTTCCGCACCCAGTGCCGATGGCGTGTGGACCAACCTGCGGCCCGTGGCCGCGTTGTGGGCGACGGATGTGCCGGTGCCTGAGGGCGCGCTGGCGTGTGTGGTGGTGCAGGGCGGCGCCGTGCACTGGGTGGGCCCGCAGGCCCAGGTGCCCGCGGCGTTTGCCGCCTTGCCCCGCTTTGATGGCAAGGGTGCGATCACCACCCCCGGCCTGGTCGATTGCCACACCCACCTGGTGTACGGYGGSCAGCGCGCCAACGAGTTCGCGATGCGGCTSGCGGGYGCCACSTATGAAGARGTGGCSAAGGCSGGCGGSGGCATCGTSTCGTCGGTGCGCGCCACGCGCGAGGCCAGCGAAGACGAGCTTTTTGCCCTGGCCGCGCCGCGCCTGCAGGCGCTGCTGGATGAGGGCGTGTGTGCCATCGAGATCAAGTCSGGCTACGGMCTGGCGCTSGAGTACGARCGCAAGCAGCTGCGCGTGGCCCGCCGCCTGGGCGAGGTCTTTGGCGTCACGGTGCGCACCACCTTCCTCGGCGCGCATGCGCTGCCGCCCGARTACGCSGGSCGCAGCSRGGACTACACCGAYCTYGTCTGCAAYGAGATGCTGCCYGCGCTSGCGGCCGAAGGCCTGGTGGATGCCGTGGATGTGTTCTGCGAACGCATCGCCTTCACGCTGGCCGAGACCGAGCAGGTCTTCCAGGCCGCACGCAAGCTCGGCATCCCCGTCAAGCTGCATGCGGAGCAACTGTCCGACATGGGCGGCTCGGCACTCGCTGCGCGCTACGGTGCGCTGTCGTGTGACCACATCGAGCACCTGTCGGCCGACGGCATCGCTGCGATGAAAGCCGCGGGCACCGTGGCCGTGCTGCTGCCCGGCGCCTACTACACRCTGCGCGACACGCAMCTGCCACCSATCGMGGCRCTGCGCGCRGCSGGYGTGCCSATGGCYGTSTCSACCGACCACAACCCSGGYACCTCGCCCGCGCTGAGCCTGCTGYTGATGRTSAACATGGCCTGCACGCTGTTCCGYCTSACRGTGCCCGAGGCGCTGGCGGGCATCACCACCCACGCCGCGCGCGCGCTCGGCCTGCAAGACACCCACGGCCTCATCGCATCCCGCAGGCCCGCCCACTTTGTGCTGTGGCCGATGGGCGAGGCGGCCGAACTGGCCTACTGGCTGGGCCAAAAGCCTGCCTGCACCATCGTGCGGCAAGGGCGCATTCACGGAGTCATGCCATGACGCAACAACTGTTCGCCGCCGATGCACTGCTGCCCACGGGCTGGGCGCGCAACGTGCTGATCACATGGGATGGGGCAGGGCGCATCACTGCCGTCACGCCCAACGCCCAGTCAAATGGTGCCGCCATGGCCCCGGGCCCCGTGCTGCCCGGCATGCCCAAYCTGCAYTCGCATGCCTTCCAGCGYGCSTTYGYGGGMCTSACCGAATACCGGGGCGAAAGCCAGGACAGCTTCTGGAGCTGGCGCAMSCTGATGTACCGCTTTGCGGCACGCATTACGCCCGAGTCGCTGGAGGCCATTGCGACCTGGCTGTACGTGGAGATGCTSGAGGCGGGCTACACCAGCGTGTGCGAGTTCCASTACGTGCACCACGACCAGGACGGCACGCCCTATGCCGATGACGCCACGCTCTCGCTGGCCCTGCTGCGTGCGGCGCAGAATGCGGGCATCGGCATCACGCTGCTGCCGGTGCTGTACCAGACGAGTGGTTTTGGTGCCAAGCCACCGCGTGCGGACCAGGCCCGCTTCATTCGCAGCACGGACAACATGCTCTCATTGCTGGAGCGCCTTGCACCCGCTGCAAAAGCGCAAGCGGCCGTTTTGGGGCTGGCGCCGCACTCGCTGCGCGCGGTGCCGCCCGACAGCCTGGCGGCTGCCGTGCAGGGCCTCACGGCGCTCAACGCGCAGGCGCCCATTCACATCCACATTGCCGAGCAGACGCAGGAAGTGGATGACTGCGTGGCCTGGAGCGGCCAGCGCCCGGTGCAGTGGCTGCTGGAGAACGCACCCGTGGACGAGCGCTGGTGCCTGGTGCACGCCACGCACATGACACCGCAGGAGTACCAGGACGCAGCGCGCACGGGCGCCGTGGCAGGCATCTGCCCCACCACCGAGGCCAACCTGGGCGATGGCATCTTCGACATGCCGCTGTGGCTGCAGCACGGCGGGCGCTGGGGCGTGGGCTCGGACAGCCATGCCTGCGTGAATGCGGCAGAGGAATTGCTGATGCTCGAATACGGCCAGCGCCTGTCGCTGCGCCAGCGCAATGTGCTGGCCACCGCTGTGCAAGCCGAGGTGGCCACTGCCATGACCTTGCAGGCTGTTCAGGGCGGGGCGCAGGCCGCGGGCCGCGCCATTGGCGGCCTCGCCGTGGGCCAGCAGGCGGACCTGGTGGCGGTGGATGCGCAGCACCTGGCGCTGCGCGATTTGCCTGCGCACAGCATGCTGTCGGCCCACGTGTTTGGCAGCCACCGCACCTCGGCCATCGACAGCGTGTGGGTGGCGGGGCAGCGGCGCATCGCCAGCGGCCGGCACACGCTGCATGACGCCGCGGCCCATGCGTTCGTGGCCGCGCGCTCGGCCACCATTGCACCCGATTGACGCGTCCGATTGAATTCCTACCCCTGAGCTTGTGATGACAGATACCTCTCCACCTCCTTTTGTCCTTTACCCCGGCACCGCGCCGCTGCTGGTGTCGATGCCCCATGCGGGCACCTACGTGCCGCCAGCGCTGGCTGCGCGCTTCACCGATGAGGCCCGCCAGGTGCCCGACACCGACTGGCACATGGAGCGCCTCTATGCGTTCGCCAAGGACCTGGGCGCGTCCATCCTCGTGGCCACGCACTCGCGCTATGTGGTCGATCTGAACCGCCCGCCCGATGGGACCAGCCTCTACCCTGGCCAAAGCGTCACCGGCCTGTGCCCGGTCGATACGTTTGACGACACGCCCATCTATGCCCGGGGCGATGTGCCCGATGATGCCGAGGTGGCCGCGCGCCGCGATGCCGTCTGGGCGCCGTACCACGCGCAACTACGTGCCGAGCTGGACCGCATCCGCGCGCAGCATGGTGTGGCGGTGCTGTGGGACGCACACTCCATCCGCTCGGTGCTGCCGCGCTTCTTTGAAGGCAAGCTGCCCGACCTGAACCTGGGGACGGCCAACGGCGAAAGCTGCGATCCGGCGCTGGCGCAGGAGCTGCTGTCCATCGCCAAAGAGGCCCAGGGCTACACCGCAGTGCTCAACGGTCGCTTCAAGGGCGGCCACATCACGCGCCACTATGGGCAGCCCGCGCAGAACATCCACGCGGTGCAGCTGGAGATGACGCAGTGCAGCTACATGCAAGAAGCCTTGCCGTTTGACTATCTGCCCGATGTGGCGGCAGGCGTGCAGCCGCACCTGCGCCGCATGCTGCAGGCCACGCTGGCCTTTGCGGCAACGCAATCAGTTTGAAATGGGCACCCCGCGGCGGGAGGGATCGGTGCTAGTATGAACTGGTCGGTCCGCCATGGACCGCCGTCAGGGCCCGCATTCACGCAAGGGCCCGTTGTAGCGGGAGGAGCCGCGCCCCATGGACCCCACCGCTTACTACTACATGCCCCTTTTCAAGCCCGGCGCGTTTGTGCAATGGAACCACCAGCGCGAAACCGTGAGCCATGTGGTGGTGCGCCGCAACTCTCTCATGGTGTATCTGGTGGGGCACGAATCCCCCGTTCACCCTGAAGCGMTGCACCTGGCACCCACCGCCTTCCGGCTCACGCGCGCGCCAGACCGTTTGTGAGCGCGGCGCTCCGGCCGAAGGGCTACTGGGCTGATGGGCTGAAGGTCAGCCGCCAGTGCACTGCGCCATCGCCTCGCCCAGCTGGATGGGGCGCGTGGGCGACCACTGCGGGTTGAACTGCAGCGGCCCCTGTGGGAACAGCATCACCACGGTGGAGCCGAGCAAGAAGCGGCCCATTTCCTCACCTTGCTGCAGGCTCACCTGGCCCTTGGCGTAGTCCCACTGCCGCAGCGTGCCGGTGCGCGGCGGGTTCACCTGCCCATGCCACACGGTGGCCATGCTGCCCACGATGGTGGCGCCCACGAGTACCAGCACGAACGGACCCTGGGCCGATTCAAAAAAGCACACCACGCGCTCATTGCGCGCGAACAGGCCGGGCACGCCGCGTGCCGTGGTGGGATTCACCGAGAACAGGTCGCCCGGCACATGCAC
>NZ_JBGFFF010000115.1:0-14762 GCF_056175785.1 Acidovorax sp. LjRoot204 | reverse complement strand
CTATATGACATCCTGCAGAAGGCCCGCAAAGAGGGGCTGATGGCCATTGAGAAGGATGTGGAAGCGCCCCACGAATCCGAGATCTTCAAGAAATACCCCACGGTGGGCAGCGACCACCATGTGATCGAATTCACCACCGATTACCTGCGGATGATGGTGTCGGGCAACCTCAATTCCCACGAGATCGAGGCGCTGATGGACAGCGAAATCGATACCCACCACCAGGAGGCCCATGCTCCCGTGGCTGCGCTGGCCCGGTTGGCAGGCGCCCTGCCCGCCTTCGGGATCGTGGCCGCCGTGCTGGGCGTGGTGAACACCATGGGCTCGGTGGGGCAGCCGCCCTCTGTACTGGGTGGGATGATCGGCTCGGCGCTGGTGGGGACGTTCCTGGGCATTTTGCTGGCCTACGGCGTGGTCGAGCCCCTGGGTGGACTCGTCGAGCAAAAGACCGAGGACGCCGCCAAGGAACTGCAGTGCATCAAGTCCACCCTGCTCGCCAGCATGCAGGGCTACAACCCGGCCACCGCCATTGAGTTYGGCCGCAAGGTGCTGTTCTCCAACGTACGCCCCAGCTTCTCGGAGCTGGAAGGACACGTGAAGGGCAAGAAGTAGCAGCTGCCGCGAATGCCGTAGCCGCGCCGTAACGCCCCACCACCACCATGGCAGAAAAGAAGCTCCAGCCCATCATCATCAAGCGCGTCAAGAAAGGCGGCCACGCGGTGCATGGTGGCGCCTGGAAGATCGCTTATGCCGACTTTGTGACGGCGATGATGGCGTTCTTCTTGCTGATGTGGCTTTTGGGCTCCACGGCCAAAGGTGAGCTGCAGGGCATCGCGGCATATTTCGCTTCGCCGCTCAAAGTGGCGATGACCGGTGGCGACGGTGCAGGCAACAGCTCCAGCGTCATCCCCGGTGGCGGCAACGATCTGGCCAAGGTGCATGGTCAGGTGCGCCGCTCCGATGTGGAAGAAGCCAAGCAGCGCCGCATGAGCATCGATGCCGCGCGGGCAGAACGCGCCAAGCAGGACCAGGAGCGCATCAAGGCCCTGGAGGCCAAGATCGATGCGCTGATCACCGAGAACCCGCGCCTGAATGAGTACAAGTCGCAGATCCGCATCGACATCACGCCCGACGGGCTGCAGATCCAGATCATCGACGACCAGAACCGCCCCATGTTCGACAGCGGTAGCGCGTTGGTAAAACCCTACATGCGCGACATCCTGCGCGAAATTGGCGCAGCCCTCGGTGGCGTCGAAAACCGCATCAGCCTTGCAGGCCACACCGACGCCGTACCTTATGGCAACAGCGAAAAGGGTTACAGCAACTGGGAGCTATCGGCAGATCGCGCCAACGCCTCGCGGCGGGAACTGGTCTCTGCTGGCATGCCAGACGCTAAACTGGGCCGCGTGGTGGGCTTGGCCGCCAGTGATCTGCTGGACCCCAAGAACCCACGCTCCCCCTCCAACCGGCGCATCACCATCACGGTGTTGACCCGGGAGGCCGAAGAACGGCTCATGGGCAAAGGGATTCCTGAAATCACGTCCACAGAACTGTTGACGGAAAAGCGGGAAAATCCCCCCCCAAGCAGGTAACAGTTACGACTTGTCACCAAACCTGCCACCCATGACAATGCTTACAGTAAATCTCGACTGAAAGGGTCCCAAGTGACCACAGCCCTTCGTTTTTTGATCGTTGACGACTTCTCCACCATGCGACGCATCGTTCGCAACCTGCTCAAGGAGAGCGGGTTTGCAGACGCCGACGAGGCCGAGGATGGTGTCGCCGCACTCAACAAGCTGCGCAACAGCAAGTTTGACTTTGTGGTGACCGACATCAACATGCCCAACATGAACGGCTTCCAGCTGCTGGCCGAGATCAAGAAGGACGACAAGCTCAAACACCTGCCCGTCCTGATGGTGACCGCCGAAGCCCGCAAGGAAGACATCGTTGCCGCCGCCCAGGGAGGCGCTGCGGGTTACATCGTCAAACCCTTCACCAAGGCAACTCTGGAAGAGAAAGTGACCTTGATTCTGAAGAAGATGGGGTTATGACACCATGGACGACACACCGGACAACAGCCAGCCTGCCGATGTTCATCACAAGATTGGCCTGCTGACACGTCAGCTTCACGATTCGCTCAACGAGCTGGGTTATGCCGACAAGCTGCGCGGCTCCATGGGCGAGCTGCCCGACGCGCAGAGCCGACTTTCCTATATCGCCCGCCTGACGGGAGAAGCGGCCGAGAAGGTGCTCAACCGCGTCGAACAGGCCAAGGCCCAGCACGACTACATTGCGGCGGAAACGCGCCGGGTCGTCAACTCGCTGGTGGCGGACCCGGTGGCGGCTGTGGCCAAGGGCGAGATCTTCAACTTTCTGACCGACGTGGAGCGCGTGACCAAGGAAGCCGACACGCACCTCACCGAAATCATGATGGCGCAGGATTTTCACGACCTCACCGGCCAGGTGATTGCGCGCGTGGTGAACCTGGCAGCCACCATTGAAGAGCAGCTGGTGCAACTGCTCATCCAGACGGCTCCGCCCAGCGCCCAGGTGCCCGCCGAGCCCGCCCGCGCAGCGCATCTTCAGGGCCCGGTGGTGGACCCGGAGAACACCCCCGACGTGGTCACCGACCAGTCCCAGGTGGACGACCTGCTGGCCAGTCTGGGCTTCTGACGCTCCGTTTTCAGTCCAGCAGCCCCAGGGCGCCAGTGCAATATGCCTTAATTGCTATCATTTTTGAAAAGAATGACAGCAATCCACGGCGCGGGTCAGACACGGACCCGCCGCTAGACACACCCCAGGCACCACCGAAAAGAGGGGGCTGCAGCCCCCTTATCAGCCTTTAGATTTCCAGGTCGCTCACGACAATGGCATGACACCAGCCGTCATGCCACCATGGAATCCAGCCAAGAAAAAAGCCTCCCCGCGTCAGAACGCAAGCTGCAAAAAGCGCGCGAAGACGGCCAAGGGGCACGCTCGCGCGACTTGTCGCACCTGGCCATCCTGGGCGCGGGCGCCGCATGCATGCTGCTGCTGGCCCCACAGCTGATGGACCGCATGCAGTGGGCCATGAGCCAGCAGCTGGCGTTCAATGCGGCCACGGTGATGGCGCCAGGCACCATGCTCTCGCGGCTGCAGGACATGGTCATCGTGGGCTTGGTGGCCAGCACGGTGTTTGCCACCCTCACCAGCGCTGCGGGGCTGATCAGCGCCATCGGGGCGGGCGGCTGGATTCTCAGTGCCAAGCCCATCACACCGCAGTTCAACCGACTCAACCCGATCTCCGGACTGGCCAACCTGTTTTCCAAGCAGCAGATGGCCAACGTGGCCAAGATGGTGCTGATGACCGCCATCCTGACCTACGTGGCCTGGAAGTTCCTGGGCAACAGCCTCGAAACGGTCGCCATGCYGGTGCTGCAACCCTCGCCGCTGGCCATTCGCCAGATTGCAGACTGGCTGACCTCGGGCATGAGCCTGTTGCTGCTGGTCGTGTTTCTGGCTGCCTTGGTGGATGTGCCTTTGCAGGCGTTCTTCTTCAAGGAACGACTGAAGATGTCGCACGAGGAAGTCAAGCAGGAGCACAAGGAGTCTGACGGCAACCCCCACACCAAGGGCCGCATCCGCCAGAAGCAGCGCGAGATCGCCGACCGGGCCAGCGTAGGTGCCGTCCCCAAGGCCGACTTTGTGGTGATGAACCCCACCCACTACGCCGTGGCCCTCAAATACGACGAGAAGACCATGAGTGCGCCCCAGGTCATCTCGCGCGGCACCGACCTCATCGCCATGAAGATCCGCGACGTGGCCAAGGAGCACAACGTGCCCGTGCTGCAGTCGCCGATGCTGGCCCGTGCGCTGTATGCCCATGCCGAGCTGGACCAAGCCATCCCCGCGACGCTCTACACCGCCGTTGCCCAGGTGCTGGCCTATGTGTACCGCCTCAAGGCGGCCCTGCGTGGCGAAGGCCGCATGCCCGACAGCCTGGTGGAGCCTTTCGTGCCGCCTGAACTCGATCCGCTGAACCGCACCACGGTGCAAGGTGCTGCCGTATGAACACCTCCGTAAAGTCTTTGCAGCAATGGGCGGGCACCAATGCCAGCGCCCTGCAGGGCCTGTCGGCACCACTGCTGGTGGTGGCGATTCTGGCTCTGATGGTGCTTCCCATCCCCCCGTGGCTGCTGGATGCATTTTTCACGCTCAACATCGCCGTCGCGCTGATGGTGATGATGGTGGCGGCGTACATGCTGCGTCCGCTGGACTTCGCGGCATTCCCTTCGGTGCTGCTGCTGACCACACTGATGCGCCTGTCGCTGAACGTGGCCTCTACGCGCGTGGTGCTGCTCGAAGGCCACCAGGGCCCTGGCGCAGCGGGTGCAGTGATCGAGGCCTTCGGCCACTTCCTGATCGGCGGCAACTTCGCCGTCGGCCTGATCGTTTTTGCGATCCTCGTGGTGATCAACTTCGTGGTGATYACCAAGGGCGCSGRGCGCATYGCCGAAGTGTCGGCGCGCTTCAYSCTSGACGCSATGCCSGGCAAGCAGATGGCGRTSGACGCCGACCTGAACGCCGGCCTGATCGACGAAAAAGAAGCCAAGCGTCGCCGTGCCGAAGTGGCGGAAGAAGCCAACTTCTTCGGCTCCATGGACGGCGCGTCCAAGTTCGTGCGCGGGGACGCCGTGGCGGGCATCCTGATCCTGCTCATCAACATCATTGGCGGCTTCGCCATTGGTGTGTTGCAACACGACCTGTCGGCCAAGCAGGCCGCAGACAGCTACATCCTGCTGGCCATTGGCGATGCGCTGGTGGCACAGATTCCCGGCCTGCTGATTTCGGTGGCAGCCGCCATGGTGATCTCGCGCGTGGGCAAGGACCACGACATGGGCCGCCAGATCGTTCAGCAGCTGTTCATGTCGCCCCGCGTGCTGGGCGTGACGGCAGGCATCCTGATCCTGCTGGGTTTGATCCCCGGCATGCCGCATGTGGTGTTCCTGACCATGGGCAGCCTGCTGGGCTACGGCGCCTGGGTGATGTATGAGCGCCAGAAGGTTCCCCCGGTGGTCGAAGCCCCACCGCCGCCCGCCACCGATGGCGAAGCCACCTGGGACGACTTGCAGCCCGTGGACCTGCTGGGCCTGGAACTGGGATACCGCCTCATCAGCCTGGTGGACAAGAGCCGCCAGGGCGACCTGCTCACCCGCATCAAGGGCGTGCGCCGCAAGTTTGCACAGGAAGTCGGCTTCCTGCCCCCTGCCGTGCACGTACGTGACAACCTCGAACTCAAGCCCAGCGGCTACCGCATCACGCTGCGCGGCGTGGTGGTGGGCGAGGGCGAAGCCTTCCCTGGCATGTTCCTGGCCATCAACCCCGGCGGCATCACCACGCCGCTGATCGGCACGGCCACCACCGACCCTGCCTTTGGCTTGCCAGCACACTGGATCGACGATCGGCAAAAGGAAGCCGCACAAATGGCCGGTTTTACCGTCGTTGATTCCGAAACCGTGATGGCCACCCATTTGTCACACTTGATGCAAGTGCAAGCCGCCAAGCTCCTCAGTCGCACGGAAACGCAGCAACTGGTGGAACACGTGGCCAAGCTGGCCCCCAAGCTCATCGAAGAAGTGGTTCCGAAAATGGTCTCCATCGCAACGTTCCAGAAAGTCCTCCAGCTGCTGCTGGAAGAGTCTGTGCACATCCGCGATATCCGCACCATCATCGAAACGCTGGCCGAGCATGCTGGCGGCGTCTCGGACCCCGTCGAGCTGGCCCGCCGCGTGCGCATTGCGCTCTCGCCCGCCATCGTCCAGCAGATCTACGGCCCCACCCGCGAGCTCAACGTCATTGCCATCGAGCCCGGCCTGGAGCGCCTGCTGGTGCAAGCCCTGGGCAACACGGCAGGCCCCGCGCTCGACCCCGGCGTGGCCGACATCCTCACACAAAAGGCCGCCGAAGTGGCTCTCAAGCAGGAAGAGATGGGCCTGCCCGCCTGCCTGCTGGTTCCCGACCAGATCCGCAATGCCATCTCCCGCCTGGTGCGCCGCGTAGCGCCCCGCCTGCAGGTGCTGGCACACAGTGAAATTCCAGAGACCCACACCATCCGTATTGGGCCGATCCTTAAAGGTGCATCAGCATGAACATCAAACGCTTTACCGCCCCCACCTCCCGGGAGGCTCTGGCCAAGGCGCGCATGGCCTTTGGCGACGGCACGCTGATTCTGTCCAACCGCCCCACGGCCAACGGCGTGGAAGTGGTGGCCACGGCCGAGGACACGCTGTCGGCTCTGGACGGTGGTGCGCCCACCGCTTCGTCCAATCCGCCCCTGCTGGCGCCCAGCACTGCGCGCAGCACCCCACAGCGCGCCAGCCAATTGGCAGTAGCGTCGGGCCTGGGACGCAACCCGGTCGAGGAAGACACCGAACAGCTGGCCATGAGCACGCTGTCGTTCCAGGACTATGTGCGCGAACGCATGCTGCGCCGCCGCCACGAGGCACTGAATGGTCCCTCGGAACCCCAGACACTGTCTGAACGCAGCCGCGACCAGGAACCGGAACGTGAACGCATGCCCGCGCCCTCGGTGGCGCGCCACAACCCGCTGCGCACCATCCCGATGGACATGCCGCCCGAGCCACCGCGCCGTCGACAGGAAGCTCCCAGCGCCCACCTGATCCAGTCGAACAACCAGCAGAGCGTAATGAACGAGCTGCACGCGATGAAAGAGCTGATCGAAGACCGCTTCAACACGCTGGCCTGGCTGGGGCAGGCGCGCCAGAACCCGATCCAATCCAACCTGATGCTGAAGATGATCCGTGCTGGATACTCCCCGTCGCTGGCCCGCGCCGTGCTCGAACGCATGCCCGAAGACCTGTCGGCGGGCGAATCGGTGCGCTGGCTGATGGAGGTGCTGGAACGCAACCTCAAGACCGACCAGACCGATCCCCCCCTTTATGAACAGGGCGGCATCTTCGCCATGGTGGGCTCTACGGGTGTGGGCAAGACCACCACCACCGCCAAGCTGGCTGCCATGTGCGCCCGCATCCACGGCCCCGGCAGTGTGGGGCTGATCACACTTGACACCTACCGTGTGGGCGCGCACGAACAACTGCGCACTTACGGGCGCATGCTGGGCATCGTGGCCCACCTGGCACACGACCGCGCCGCGCTGCAAGACCTGCTGGGTCTGCTCAGCGGCAAGAAAATGGTGTTGATCGACACCACCGGCGTGGCCCCCCGCGACCCCCGCAAGCGCGACATGCTGGATGTGCTGGACCTGCCCCATGTGAACCGCCTGCTGGTGCTCAACGCCGGCTGCCATGGCGACACGCTGGATGACGTACTGACCGCCTTCAAGACCGACGGCTCGCAGCAGGCCATCCTGTCCAAGGTGGACGAAGCCGTGAAGCTGGGCCCCGCGATCGACGCACTGATCCGCCACCAGATGGTGCTGCGCGGCGTGACCAACGGCCAGCGCGTGCCCGAGGACTGGGAGCGTGCCAACGCCCACCAGCTCATCAGCGCCTCCATGCGGTCGCCGGCGAAGTCGGCTTTCGACCCCAAGGCCACGGACCTGAACTTCTTCTTCTCGCACTCTCCTGACACCGTGACGGAGGGGGGGCTGGTCGATGCTTGATCTGGGTTTTCACCAGGCGGCCAGCCTGCACAGCCTCACCCCGCAGGCAGAGCTGCGGCTGCTGGCAGTCGCCAGCCAGGGCAACACGGCGAGCGGCCTGGAAACGCTATGGCAGATCTGCGCCAGCCTGCAGCGGCTGGGCTATCCGGTGGTGGTACTCGACGGCACGGCGCAGGAGTCCGACGACAGCCCCGGGCTGCTGCACCTGCTGCAACATGCAACGTGGAATGACGGCGCCAGCCTGAACCTGGGCGCCACCGCATCCTCCCTCGCCGTGATTCCAGCGGCCAAGGGGCTGCAGCACCTGAGCCGCAAGGCCAGCGGCAGCACACGCTCGCCCATGGAGAGCTTGCTGCCCTGCTTCAGGACTTACGGCCTCATGGTGATTCACGCACCAGCCTCCACCCTGGGGCCCCTGCTCACCCACACGGCCACGGTGCCGCTGGTGGTCATGGGCAGTGGCGCAGCGGGCGTGATGACCAGCTACAAGAGCCTCAAGCAGATTGCGCTACACACTGGCTTGCCCTGCATGGTGGCCGCTTTGCTGCACGGCAACACCGCCGCCGAACGCCGCAAGGCCCAGTCCCAGCTGATGACCTTGCAGGCATGTGCCGAGCGCCATCTGGGCGGCCCGATACGAACCACCACCATTGCCACTCAGAACCCCCAGGAGCTTCAGCGCCTGGCCTTGCAACTGCTGGAAAATGCGGGCACTATGAACGGAGCGCTGGCTGCGCTGACACCCAGCAACTTGACAGGCATGCCTGCGCATTTTGTCCGGAGCCACTGACCAGAGCCTGTGATGCACCTCTACGTACGTACGTTGACCCGAAACGCCCCCCTCGGTCTGGCAAGTTGCTGGCCCCGGGCGGCGGAAAAAGATCGGGTGATGGCACCCCCAAGCGGCTCCAGAACAAGATCGCATACCCGCCCTACCAGTGCATAACACCCTCTCTATGTACACCGCCAAAGGCCAGCTTGATCGCGATGCCATGATCCGCCAGCATGTACCGCTGGTCCGGAGGATTGCGCACCACATGATCGCCAAGCTGCCTCCCAATGTCGAGCTGGATGACTTGATCCAGGTCGGCATGATGGGGCTGGCCGAAGCCCTGTCGCGCTACGAAGTGGCACAGGGCGTGCAGTTTGAAACCTTTGCCACCCAGCGCATCCGGGGCGCCATGCTCGACGAGCTGCGCGAGGGCGACTGGATGAGCCGTAGCTCGCGCAAGAGCCAGAAAGACATTGAACACGCTGTGCACCGGCTGGAGCAAAAGCTGGGACGCAGCCCGCTGGAGTCCGAAATAGCCAGCGAAATGGGCATGAGCCTGGCGGACTACCAGAACCTTCTGGGCAAGGTCCGGGGTACCCAGCTGGTGTACCTCGAAGACATGACGCATGGCAACGATGACGAGGATGGGTTTCTGGACCGCCACGTTGCCGACAGTGCAGCCGACCCGGTGGAGCTGCTGCGTGATCAACGGCTCAAGACGTCACTGGTCAACGCCATCAAAACCCTGCCGGAGCGCGAGCAGCACATCATGGGCATGTACTACGAACATGACATGAACCTCAAGGAAATTGCCGCCGTGCTGGGCGTCACCGAGTCGCGCGTGTGCCAGCTGCACAGCCAGTCCATTGCCCGGCTGCGGGCCAAGATGCGCGCGCACTGAGCGCCCCCACCGGCGGACACCAGGCGCCGCGCAGGTCGTTGCGCAGGGCCATAGGGTTACGGGCCGCCGCTTTTCGCGACCGGGCCCACAACCCCTTCAGAACAATGGATGCCGCTCAGCCTGCAGAGCGGTAGATGCGCGCCACACCCGGCGCGGCTCCGCGCGCCCCCAGGCCATCGCCATAGGTAGCCGCAGCATTGGGGGGCAACAGGCCGGCGGCTTGGCGGTCCGTGCTGGCAGCAAGCCGGGCCAGGCTTTCACGGTGCAGGATCAGCATGCTGCGGATCGCATCCGCGCGCTTTTGCAGCGACGCTGGCAAGGGCAAACCCCGCGCGGCCGCCTGCTCCAGCGCATGCGAGAAATCGGCCGCTGCATCACGCAAGGCCGTACTATTTTTTTCCAGGGAGGTGGGGTCAGCCGCGAGAAGTGCGGCGGAGACTTGTTCGATCAGCTGCTCAACAGCCGAGAGAGATTCTTCCAGAGACATGGCGCATTGTGCGATGGATTGCGCCCGGTAGCAAAACGCCGGTCAACCCCGCGAGCGGGACAGGATCTCCTGGGCGTTGGACAACAGCTTGTCGGCAATGGCTTCGGCGTCGACCGAGAATTCGCCCTTTTCGATGGCAGCGCGCACTGCCTTGACCTTGCCTGCGTCAAAATCTGCCGTGCTGCGGGTGGCAGGGCTGAGCGCCCGGGCCGCGGTGGACACAGTGACAGGCACACCGGCGGATGACGCTATCAGTGCGTCCTTGGTGGCTCCTTCAGCAGCGCTGGCTGGGGCCTTGGCTTGCTTGGCAAGCCCCGTCGGCGGCAACCCGCCCGGCAGTTCCGGTGTTTGACCTATCTTCATCGCTCTCTCCACCACCCCGTTGGATGTGGGGCATCAGTAGCAATGTTTTCGACCCATTTAGCCCGGACTTTAGCCATTTATTACCGGGGCGTCATCACAGAGTGACGTCCACTGTCCCAGAATCATTCACAGTTCCACTGACGATGCGGCCATTCTCCATGCGCACGCGCACAGTCTGCCCTGCAGAGCCTGCGGTCAACGCCTGGCCCGCAGAGCTGACCGCATAGCCTGGCCCCTGGGCCACCACTTTCACCTGGGCACCGGCCTTGAACAGCAAGGGGGCACGCACCATGGCCTGGCGCACCGCCTGCCCCGCCACCAGTTGGCGGGCCGCGGTCTGCCCTACCCACAGGTCGGGATTGGCCATGACGGGAGAGGAATCGGCCGCCCAGTCCACTTCGGCCTCTGTGGCGTCATTGGCCGTCAACACGGCACCGGGCGCCACATTGTTCGTCAACACCCAGGCCGGGCCAAACGCCTTGATGGTGACGGGCAAAAACACGTTCCATGCGGTGGCGCCCTCCACGCAGCGCAGCCCCAGACGGGTCCGGCCCCACAGGCGGGCACCTACGGGCAGATAGGGTTCAACGCGCGCACAGGGCGCCAGCCGCAGGCGCGAATCCAGTGAGCCAACACTCACTTCCATACGCAGTGGCAGCGCGGAGGACGGGTTGCGGGCCAACGCATCGTCCAGCCAGCGCTGGGTAAGCGGCCCCAGGTCCGCCGCGGGGTCTGCCGCCGACTGGGCGTGCGCAACACCATGGGGGCCCAGCGCAGCCACAGCCAATACACCCACCAGACAGAACTTACGCAGCAAGGCGCCGGCACACACAGCGTGCGACTGCCGGGTGGCGCCGCACAGCGCGGCGTCGGTGTTGGCGTCAGAGAAAAGGAAGTGGGCGGTCATAGGGGCCTCCAGGGCATCGGCTGGCCAGGCTGCCCGCGCACGGGGTGCTACGGAAGGCAGGGGCCATTTCACCCCTGGAACTATAGGCAGATGACCCGGACGCAAAACCCGGAACTGCGCATCCATTTGCCACTTCTTCGCGCTTTAGAAAAAGGGCGCGGTTTCCATAATCGAGCCACGCCAAAAGCCCTCCGGGGATGGCGACTTTGCAACCGACGGTGTGAGGCACACATGCTTGACAAGATGACCAACCAGCTGAATTTTCACGGCAACGCCCTGGTGCTGCGTGGGGAACGTCAGCGCGCCATCGCCAGCAACATTGCCAACGCCGACACCCCTGGCTATGTGGCACGCGACTTCAAGTTCGGCGACGCGCTGCGCGAGGCCACAGGCATGACTTCTTCCGCCACAGGCACTGCCGGCGCAGCGGTCACGCGGCTGGCAACCGGAGGCTCGTACGGAACTGCGGGCACGACCGATCCGCACCATATTCCGCTGCCCACCGTGAATTCCAGCACCAGCATCGACCGGCAAGGCGCCCTTGGATATGCGGTGCAAACCCAACCGAGCCTGGACAACAACTCGGTGGACCTGGACCGCGAGCGTGCCAACTTCGTGGACAACGCCGTGCGCTATGAAGCCACGCTGCGGTTCATCAACGGCAACGCCAAGACCATGCTCAGCGCCATCCAGGGCCAATAACCAGCCAGCCCCGCAGCGCAGAAAGCGAGCCACCCCATGTCCATGTTTTCGATTTTCAACGTATCGGGCAGCGCCATCAGTGCGCAGTCGCAGCGGCTCAACGTGGTGGCTAGCAACCTGGCCAATGTGGACGCCGTGGCAGGCCCCGATGGTCAGGCCTACAAGGCACGCCAGGTGGTGTTCCAGACAGCGCCCATGGGGGCCGACAGCTCTGCAGGCGTCAAGGTCAGCGGTGTCAGCGAAAGCAATGTGCCGGGCCGCCGCGTGCACGATCCCAGCCACCCGTCGGCCGACGAGCAGGGGTATGTGACGCACTCCAACGTCAACGCGGTTGAGGAGATGGTCAACATGATCTCTGCCTCGCGCTCGTACCAGAACAACGTCGAGGTCATGAACACGGCCAAGTCGCTGCTCCTCAAAACCCTGCAGATGGGCCAGTAAGGCAAGAGCCTGCCCCAAGAAGGACACCACCATGATTCTCAGTGCCACCAACGCCCCCACGGTGACGGACTCGTCCAGCACCAAGGCCAACGCGTCCACCGACCCGGCTGCCGCGCAAGACCGCTTTTTGAAACTGCTGGTTGCGCAGCTGAACAACCAGGACCCGATGAACCCCCTGGACAACGCCCAGATGACTTCGCAGATCGCGCAGATCAACACGGTGACCGGCATCCAGCAACTGAACCAGACCATGCAGAGCATGGCTTCGCAGTTCAACTCGCTGCAGGTCATGCAGGGCACAGCCCTGGTGGGCCGCAATGTGCTGACCGAGGGCTCCAGCCTGGCGGTGGCGGACAAGACCGGCAAGGGCGGCTTCGAGCTGGGCTCGGCCGCCACCAACGTGAAGATCGAGGTCACGACCGCAGGCGGGCAGGTGGTGGACACCATCGACCTGGGTGCCAAGGCGGCGGGCCGCCACACCTTCGACTGGGACGCCAGCCAGTACACCGGCTCCACCGAAGGGCTGCAGTTCCGCGTGACGGCCGTCAATGGCTCCACCAAGCTGGACTCCACCGCACTGAACCTTGCCAAGGTGACGGCCGCAGGCGCCGAGGACGGACAGCTGGTGCTGAGCCTGTCCAACGGCAAAACCATCAACTACAGCCAGATCAAGGCCTTGGTGTAACACCAGCCTGCTTCGTATCGCGTCAACAGGAGAACACCATGAGTTTTCAGCAAGGCCTGTCCGGCTTGAACGCCGCCAGCAAGAACCTCGATGTCATCGGGCACAACATTGCCAACTCCAACACCGTCGGGTTCAAGGCCTCGCGGGCCGAGTTTGCCGAGATGGTGGCATCTGCCATCGGCTCGGCAGGGGGCTCCAATGCAGGCATCGGCRTGGAAGTGGGCGCCGTGGCGCAGCAATTCACCCAGGGCAACCTGACCATCACCGGCAACAGCCTGGACGTGGCCATCAATGGCAATGGGTTCTTCACCCTCACGCTGCCCGATGGCACCGCCGCCTACACCCGCTCCGGCAACTTCAAGCTGGACAAGGAAGGCAACATGATCACCAACGACAACGCGTCGGTGATGGGCTACCCGGTGGACCCGGTGACGGGTCTGCGCACCGGCACCGACCCCATCCCCATGGTGTTCCCGACCGCCGAGCCAATTCCCGCCAAGCAGACCACCAAGATCACGGCAGCCTTCAACCTGGACGCCCGCGCCACCGACGCGGCGGGCAACCCCGCAGCCACGCCCCCAATCCCGGCCACGCCGCGCGCCACCTATGGCACGTCGATCAACGTGTTCGACAGCCAGGGCGTGGCCAAACCGGTGAGCCTGTACTTTCAGAAAACCGCCACCGCCAACACCTGGGACGTATACGACGCCCTGGACGACCCCACCGCTGTGCCGCCCGTGGTGGCCACGCCCATCGGCCAGATCACGTTCGACAACAACGGCGCCATCACCGGCCCGGTGGCCACGCCACCCGCCACGGGCTTTTCGCTGCCGCTCACCATCAACCCCACGCCGCCCAACCCCAATAACCTGCCCACCTATACCGTGGACGTGAGCCTGGACAAGGTGACGCAGTTCGGCAAGAAGTTTGCGGTGTCCAACCTGAGCCAGGACGGCTACACCTCGGGCGAGCTGACCGGCATCAACATCGAGAACAACGGGATGATCATGACCCGTTACTCAAACGGCGTGACGCGTGCCGAGGGCCAGCTGGCGCTGTCGAGCTTCCGCAATACGCAGGGCCTGGCCTCGGTCGGCAGCAACAACTGGGTGGCCACGTTYGAGTCGGGCCAGCCCGTCGTCGGCACCGCCACGGATGGCAGCTTTGGCTCGCTGCGCTCGGGCGCCCTGGAAGACTCCAACGTGGACCTCACGGCCGAGCTGGTGAACATGATGACCGCCCAGCGCGCCTACCAGGCCAACGCACAGACCATCAAGACGCAAGATCAGGTGATGTCCACCCTGGTGAACCTGCGCTGACCGGCTGAACCCCTACTGAACCCGCCCAGGACCCCGGAGAGCCCCCATGGACCGCATCATCTACACCTCGATGACAGGCGCCAACGCCGCCGCCCACCGGCAGGCGGTGCTGTCCAACAACCTCGCCAACGTGTCCACCGGCGGGTTCCGCGCCGAGATGTCCACCTTCCGCTCGGTGCCGCTGCAAGGCGACGGCGCAAAGACGCGCGTGTTTGCGCTGGAGGCCACCTCCGGCTACGTCAACACCCCCGGCCCTGTGCAACGCACAGGCCGCAACCTCGACGCCATGGCGGCCGGCAATGCCTGGTTTGCGGTGCAGGGTCTGGATGGCACCGAGGCCTACACCCGTGCGGGCAGCTTTGAGGTGTCGGCCACGGGCCAGCTGCTCACCCCCACCGGGCTGCCCGTGTTGTCCGATGGCGGAGCGCCCATCGACGTACCGCCCGGTGCCGATGTGTCGCTCGGGTCGGACGGTACCGTGACCTCCAAGATCCCGGGCCAGCCCGCCCAGGCCATTGGCCGCCTCAAGCTGGGCACACCCACGCCGGAAGACCCGCTCAAGCG
>NZ_JBGFFF010000114.1:0-15091 GCF_056175785.1 Acidovorax sp. LjRoot204 | reverse complement strand
TAATAGCTATTCAYCGGCAGAGCGAAGCGACAGACCCCCTGGCATCCGCTCACTGGCCGCTCTGGATGTCGCCCAGGCACAGGTACTTGATCTCCACATAGTCGTCCATGCCGTAGTGCGAGCCTTCGCGGCCCAGGCCCGACTGCTTGACGCCGCCAAAGGGTACGTGCTCTGTGGCCAGAATGCCCACGTTGGCACCGACCATGCCGTATTCCAGCGCCTCGGTCACGCGGAAGATGCGACCCACGTCGCGGCTGTAGAAGTAGCTGGCCAGGCCGAACTCGGTGTTGTTGGCTGCGTCGATGGCTGCCTGCTCGGTCTTGAACTTGAATACGGGCGCAAACGGGCCAAAGGTTTCTTCGCGGGCACACAGCATGTCGGCCGACGCATTGGCCACCACCGTGGGCTCGAAGAACTGTCCGGAGCCCAGACTCTTGAGCCGCTGGCCGCCAGCCACCACCTGACCGCCCTTGGCCAGCGCGTCGTCCACGTGGCGCTGTACCTTGGCCAGTGCGGCTTCCTCGATCAGCGGGCCCTGGTTCACACCGGCTTCAAAGCCATTGCCCACCTTGGCCGTCTTGACCTTGGCGGCGAACTTGGCCACGAACTCGTCGTACACGCCTTCCTGCACGTAAAAGCGGTTGGTGCATACGCAGGTCTGGCCCGCGTTGCGGTACTTGCTGGCAAAGGCGCCTTCCACGGCGCTGTCGATGTCGGCATCGTCAAACACCAGGAAGGGCGCATTGCCGCCCAGCTCCAGCGACATCTTCTTGACCGTGGGGGCCGATTGCGCCATCAGGATGCGGCCTACTTCGGTGCTGCCTGTGAAGCTGATGTGGCGTACCACGTCGCTTGCGCACAGCACCTTGCCGATGGCAATGGAGTTGTCGCTGTCGGCGGGCAGGATGTTGAACACACCGGCCGGAATGCCCGCGCGGATGGCCAGCTCGGCGGCGGCCAGGGCGGTGAGTGGTGTCAGCTCGGCTGGCTTGATGACCACGGGGCAGCCCGCAGCAAGCGCAGGTGCGACCTTGCGGGTGATCATGGCCAGCGGGAAGTTCCATGGCGTGATGGCCGCGCACACGCCGATGGGTTGCTTGAGCACCAGCAGGCGGCGGTTGTTGTCAAATTGGGGCAGGGTCTCGCCGTTGATGCGCTTGGCCTCCTCGGCAAACCATTCCACAAAGCTCGCGCCGTAGGCGACCTCGCCCTTGGCTTCTGGCAGGGGCTTGCCCTGTTCGGCGGTCATGATGCGGCCCAGGTCGTCCTGATTGGCCATGAGCAGGTCAAACCACTTGCGCAGGATGATGCTGCGCTCCTTGGCGGTCTTGGTCTTCCAAGGGCCCCAGGCGGYGTTGGCGGCGGCAATGGCGGCCTCGGCATCCTGCGGGCCCAGATTGGCCACGTCGGCCAGCTTCAGTCCCGTGGCTGGGTCGTTCACGTCAAAGCGGCTGCTGCCCGCCACCCACTGGCCGTTGATGAGGCCGTCAGTCTTGAGCAGCGTGGGGTCGTTCAGCAGTGTGAGGGGAGATGTCTTCATGTCCATGGGAATACTTCCGGGAGAGGTGACGAAACAGAGGGCGAGCAGAAAAGAGAAGGGGAGCAGAGCGGGTAGCCAACGACCCGCGTACATCTAGCCAAAGGCTAGCATGGGCGGGGCTGCGCCATGCGTCGCCAAAGTGGCACGGGCAACAGGGGCATGGGTGTGGATGCGTGCATGGTTGAACACGGCTTGCGCCGTCATGCGCGCCGGCCCCGCAGCCACTCCAGCGCCAGCAAGAGGCTGGTGGTGAAGAGGATGAGCAGTGTGGCCACGGCGGCAATGGTGGGCGAAATGTTCTCGCGGATGCCATTGAACATCTGGCGCGGCAGCGTGGACTGGTCGGCCCCGGCCAGGAAGARGGTGACCACCACTTCGTCRAASGAGGTGGCAAASGCRAACAGCGCGCCGGAGATCACGCCCGGCGCRATCACCGGCAGCGTGATGCGAAAGAAGGTGTTGAACGGYGTCTCGCCCAGGCTCAGSGAKGCGCGCACCAGGTTGTGGTTGAAGCCCGCCAGCGTGGCCAGCACGGTGGTCAGCACAAAAGGGGCCCCCAGGGCGGCGTGCACCACGATGAGACCAAAGTAGCTGTCGGCCAGGCCCAGTGGCGCAAAGTACAGGTAGGTGGCCACGCCCACCACGATGATGGGCACCACCATGGGGGCAATCAGGATGGCCATGAGCAGTCCCTTGAACCGGAAGTCCGCCCGCGACAGGCCCACGGCGGCCAGGGTGCCCAGCACAGTGGCAATCAGCGTGGCTGCGGGCGCCACGATGAAGCTGTTGCGCGTGGCACGGGCCCATTCGGCCGACTCGAACAGGTTGCGGTACCACTTGAGCGACCAGCCGTGGATGGGGTAGGCGAGGAACGAGCTTTCGGAGAACGACAGCGGCACCATCACCAGGATGGGGGCCAGCAGGAACACCAGCACGGACACGCACAGCGCGCGCACGGCCCACCAGCCGAGCTTGTCGGCCAACGTGGCGTACCGGGGGAATTGGGGCAGGCGAAACATGGTCAGCGACTTTCAGCTTTGGAGGGAGTGATCAGCCCAGACTCAATTCGGCTTTGCCAATGCGGCGGTACACGCCATACAGCAGCAGCGTGGCTGCCAGCAGCAGGGCACCCAGCGCGCAGGCCATGCCCCAGTTCACTTCCACATTGGTGTAGCGCGCGATGTAGTAGCTCAGCATCTGGTCATCGGCCCCGCCCAGCAGCGCGGGCGTGACGTAGTAGCCAATGGCCAGGATGAACACCAGCAGCGCACCCGCGCCAATGCCGGGGTAGGTTTGCGGCACATACACCCGAAAGAACGCGGCAATGGGCGAGCTGCCCAGCGACACCGCCGCACGCAGGTAGGTGGGCGGCACGCTTTTCATCACGCTGTACAGCGGCAGGATCATGAACGGCAGCAGGATGTGCACCATSGCAATSAYCACGCCSGTGCGGTTGAACAGCAGYGCCAGCGGMTGKTCGATCASGCCSAGGCCCATCAGGCCSCGGTTGACCAGSCCYTCGGAYTGCAGCAGCACGATCCARGCSGCCACRCGCACCAGGATCGAGGTCCAGAAAGGCACCAGCACCAGGATCATCAGCACGTTGGCCGAACGCGCAGGCAATGAGGCCAGCCACCAGGCCAGCGGGTAGCCCACCAGCAGGCACACCAGTGTGACCACCAGGCTGATGTGGAACGTGCGCAGCAGGATGCCGCCGAAGGCGCGCTGCTCCTCGGGCATGCGCTCGACCTGGCCCAGTGCGTCGCGCTGCAGGTCCATCGATGCAAGCAGGTAGTCGGGCGTCCAGCGGGCGCCGTTCTTGGCAATGGCGCGCCAGAAGGGTGCCTCGCCCCAGCGGGGGTCGGCGCCCAGCAGGCGCTCCCTGATGGCGTCGGCAGAACCTTCAAAAGGCAGGTCGCGGTAGGCCCCCATCACCATGGAGCGTGCGCCCGGCACCTCGGAGTTGAGCCGGCGCGCCAGGGCGCCAGCGTCCGAACGGTCGGGCAGGCGGGCGAGATCGCCCACCAGCGCGGCGTAGGCCGCCGCAGGTGGTGAGTCGCGCCGGTCCCAGCCGTCCAGGGCACGCATGGTGCCGGGCAGTGCGTTGGCCACTTCGGGGTTCTCCACCGCGCGCTGCAGCAGCGCGGCAATGGGCACCAGCAGCGTGAGCAGCAGAAACACCAGCAAGGGCAGCGTGAGGCTGAACGCCCGCCATTTGCGCCGCACTTCGGCGCGGGCCAGGGCTTTGCGCAGCGCGCCGGGGGCGTGGCTGTCCTGTGCGCGGTGCGGGGCCATATCAGGGGCGTTCATGGCGATCACGCCGGAGTGGGCTTGCATGGTGGTGGGCTCTGTCTGCTGCTGGTGTGGGCTCATGGCTCAGGCGGGCGGGCGCAGGCTTACTGCGTGGCCCAGGCGGCAAAGCGCTTTTCCAGCGCCTCACCCTGGTCTGCCCAGAAGCCCACGCTGAACTGCAGGGCCTCCTTGGCGTTGGTGGCCGAGGTGGGCAGGTCGTCCAGCACCTTCTTGTCCAGCGACGCCAGGGCCTTGGTGTTGGCCGGGCCATAGGCAATGTTCTGTGCATAGGCGGCTTGCTGTGGGGTCTGCATCGTGAAGGCGATGAACTTCACAGCAGCATCCTTGTTGGGTGTGCCCTTGGGAATGGCCCAGTAGTCCAGGTCGTAGATGCCGCCGGGCCAGTAGATCTTGAGGTTGCGGCCTTCGCGGTTGGCGGCGTCGATGCGGCCGTTGAACACCGTGGTCAGGGTCACATCGCCTGCGACCAGGAACTGGGGCGCCTGGGCACCGGCCTCCCACCACTGGATGTTGGGCTTGAGTTCGGTCAGCTTCTTGAACGCGCGGTCGGCGCCGTCCTTGGTGGCCAGCACCTTGTACACGTCGGCGGGCTTCACGCCATCGGCCAGCAGCGCAAATTCGAGGTTGTAGCGCGCGCCCTTGCGCATGCCGCGCTTGCCCGGGATCTTCTTGGTGTCCCAGAAGTCAGCCCAGCTGGTGGGTGGGGTCTTGAGCTTGTCGCCGTTGTAGGCCATGACGGTGGACCACACGAAGATGCCCACAGCGCACTCGTTCACCGCAGCGGGCAGCAGGTCGGCCTTGGGCACGATCTTGCTGTAGTCCAGCTTTTCGTACAGGCCTTCATCGCAGCCGCGSGCGGCGTCGGGCGAYTCSACCTCGACCACGTCCCAGGTSACCTTCTTGGYCTCGACCATGGCCTTGAYCTTGGCCTGCTCGCCGTTGTACTCCACGGCCACGATCTTGTTGCCGGCCTTTTCGTAGGGCTCGTARWAGGCCTTCTTYTGKGCRTTGGCGTTGGCACCGCCGAAGTTGACSACGGTGAGTTGCTGCTGCGCCAGGCTGGGCAGGGCCAGGCAGGCAGACAGGGCAGCGCAGGCGATCAGGCTCTTGTTTTTCATGGTGCGGTTTCCTAGGGGTTGAGGGCAGGGGACGGGGAACAAAAAATACGGTTCAGTGAACGGTGGGCGCGGCGTAGATGCGCACGGATTCCGTGGGGAACTCCAGCAGCACCGCATCGCCAGGTTCGGGGTGCGGGTTGGCGTCGGCGCGGGTCAGCGGCAGCTTGACTGTGGCCTGCGCCTGGCCGGCGCCGATGTCGCACATCAGGCGCAGGTGGTCGCCGTAATAGATGGCACGGGCCACCGTGGCGCGCAGGGCGGGGGCCTGGGGCGTGGCGCTGGCGGCATGCAGCGCAATGCGCTCGGGGCGGATGCAGGCCTCGGCCGGGGCGCCGGGTGCCAGGTGGTTCACATTGAGGCCGGGCAGGCGCTGGTCGTCAGGCAACTGCAGAGCCCACGCCGTACCACTGCCTTGCAGCGTACCGGTGATGACCGTGCTGTCGCCCACAAAACCCGCCACAAAGCGGTTGGACGGGGTCTCGTACAGTGACTCCACATCGGCCAACTGCTGAATGACACCTTCGTTGAACACCGCCACGCGGTCGCTCATGGTCAGGGCTTCGCCCTGGTCATGGGTCACGTACACAAAGGTCACACCCAGCTGGCGGTGCAGCTCTTTCAGCTCGATCTGCATGTGCTCGCGCAGTTGCTTGTCGAGTGCGCCCAGGGGCTCGTCCATCAGCACCAGCTGGGGGTTGAACACCAGGGCGCGGGCCAGCGCCACGCGCTGCTGTTGGCCGCCCGACAGGCGTGCGGGCAGGCGGTCGGCCATGCCCGACAGGCGGACCATGTCCAGCGCCTTCTTCACGCGTTCGGCCTGCTCGGCCTTGGGCACCTTGCGCACGGTSAGYGGRTAGGCCACGTTCTGSCCCACGSTSAGGTGSGGRAACAGCGCGTAGTTCTGGAACACCATGCCRAAGTTSCGCTTGTGCGGYGGCGTGCSSGTGATCKGCTTGCCRTCGAGCAGGATRTCGCCCGMSGTSGGCGACTCGAAGCCKGCCAGCATCATCAGCGTGGTGGTCTTGCCMGARCCCGAAGGKCCSAGCAGGCTCAGGAACTCGCCGCGSTGGATGTCCAGGTCCAGCGCACGAACCACAAGCTGTTCGCCGTCRTAGGTTTTTTGCACGCCGCTGAAGCGGACCAGGGGTTCTGCGTGGTTCATGGTGGTGGAGGCAATCAAGGGAGAAGGGATTCAGCCCACAGCTGCGAAGCTGTCGGCCAGGATGGCCAGGCCTTCGTGCAGCAGTTCGTCCGATGCCGTCAGGGGCACCAGGATGCGGATCACGTTGCCGTAGGTGCCGCAGGACAGCAGGATGAGCCCGCGCCGCGCGGCTTCGGCCACGACCTTTTTGGTCAGTGCGGCGTCGGGGCGGTGCACATCGCCGTTTTCAAACAGCTCGATCGCCACCATGGCACCCAGGCCGCGCACGTCGCCGATGGCGGGTACTTTGGCGGCCATTGCTTTCAGGGCACTGACCAGCAGCGCGCCCATGTCCTGGCTGCGGGCCAGCAGGTTTTCCTGCTCGAACGCATCGATCACCGCCAGGGCTGCCGCGCAGGCCACCGGGCTGCCCGCATAGGTGCCGCCCAGGCCGCCAGCTGCAGGCGCGTCGATGACGTCAGCGCGGCCCACCACGCCCGACAGGGGGAAGCCGCCCGCCAGCGACTTGGCGGTAGTGATGAGGTCGGGGGCCACCGGCCATTGTTCGCAGGCGAACCACGTGCCCGTGCGGCCCGCGCCGGTCTGCACTTCGTCGGCAATCAGCAGGATGCCGTACCGGTCTGCGAGGGCCTTGAGGCCGGTGATGAACTCGGGCGGGGCCACATAGAAGCCGCCTTCGCCCTGCACGGGCTCGACGATGAAGGCGGCCACGCGCTCGGGCTCGATGTCGTTCTTGAAGATCAGCTCCACCGAATGCAGCGCCTGCTCCACGCTCACGCCATGCAGTGCGTTGGGGAACAGCGCGTGGTAGGTCTCACCCGGGAACGGGCCAAAACCCACCTTGTACGGAACGACCTTGCCGGTGAGGCCCAGCGTGAGGTTGGTGCGGCCGTGGTAGCCGCCCGTGAAGGCGATCACGCCAGGGCGCTTGGTGTAGGCGCGGGCGATCTTGATGGCGTTTTCCACAGCCTCGGCGCCGGTGGTGAGCAGCAAGCTCTTTTTGGCAAACGCGCCGGGGGCCAGCGTGTTCAGGCGCTCGCACACTTCGACGTAGGGTTCGTACGCCACCACCTGAAAGCAGGTGTGGGTGTACAAGTCCAGCTGGGCCTTGACGGCGGCGATCACGCCAGCGTGCAGGTGGCCGGTGTTGAGCACCGCGATGCCACCGGCAAAGTCGATGAAGCGGCGGCCCTCCACATCCCACAGCTCGGCGTTGCGGGCCTTGTGGATGAAGAGTTCATGGGCCTGGCTCACGCCCCGGGCCACGGCGGCGTGGCGGCGGGTGAGGAGGGCGGCGTTGGTGAAATGGCGGTCTTGCTGCATGGTGTGGGCGGTGGCTGTGAAGGACAAAAAAGGGAATGAAAACCAGGAATGGGGCGAATTCTGGAATCCACGCCACGGCCCGTCCATGTACAGCGCAGCGCTGTTTGGCGCGCACTGTGCAGGTCTAGAATCCTGTACAGGCAATCCCTGATTTGGTGTGCGCCAACCCAGTGCACAATTCGCCCCCTTTTTTGCTCCCCTGATGCTCACTCTCAGCCCCGACCTCCAGACACCTCTGGTCAGCCAGATCGTCGATGGTCTGCGGGGGCTCATCGCCGGTCAGGTGCTCAAACCCGGCAGCAAACTCCCGTCCATCCGCGCTTTTGCCGCTGCGCACGGCGTGAGCGTGTTCACCGTGGTCGAGGCCTACGACCGCCTGGTGGCGCAGGGCTGGCTGGTGTCGCGGGCCAATGCGGGCTTTTTTGTGAAGCGGCGGGGCGACGAGGGCGCTGCGCCCGGCACTGGTGCGCCCGAGCGGGCCGTGCCCCGCTTTGATGCGCGCTGGTACCTCAAACAAATTTTTGAAAACCGCAACCTGCCCATGAAACCGGGCTGCGGCTGGCTGCCGCACGACTGGCTGTTTGGCGATGCGGTCAAACGCAGCATGCGCCAGCTGTCGTCCGACGGGCCCGAGCTGGACGGCTATGGCCTGCCGCACGGCCACATGGCGCTGCGCATGGTGGTGGCCGAGTCGCTGGCCGAACATCATCTGGCGGTGGACGCCGACCAGGTGCTGCTCACGCAGGGCTCCAGCCAGGCGCTGGACCTGGTGGCGCGTCGCCTCGTCAAGCCTGGCGATGTGGTGCTGGTGGACGACCCCGGCTACCCCAACCTGCTGTTCATGTTGCGCTTTGCGGGAGCGCAAGTGGTGGGTGTGCCGCGCACCGCCACCGGCTACGACCTGCCCGCACTGGAGGCCCTGCTGGCCGAGCGCCAGCCCACGGTGTTCTTCACGCAGCCGCGCCTGCAAAGCCCCACCTGCTCGGTGGCATCGGTGGCGCACCTGCACCGGCTGCTGCAACTGGCCGAGCAGCACAACTTCATGCTGGTGGAGAACGACATCTACGCCGACATGGACCCCGGTGTGCGCCCCTCGCTGGCCAGCCTGGACCAGCTCAACCGCGTGATCTACCTGGGCAGCTTCTCCAAGACGATTTCGCCCAACCTGCGCACCGGCTTTCTGGCGGCGCGGCGTGACCTGCTCGAMGAGCTGGYGCAGCTCAAGATGATCTCGGGCCTGACCTCGTCMGASATCACCGAGCGCATCACGTTTGGTGTGGTGACGGATGGACGCTGGCGCAAGCACCTCAAGTCCCTGCGTGAGCGCCTGGCCGAGGCGCACCGCACGGTGGGGCGGCGCTTGCTGAACCTGGGGTTCGAGCTGTTCCACGAGCCCGAGGCGGGCATGTACCTGTGGGCCCGGCACCCCGACCTGCCCGACAGTGCCGAGCTGTCGAAAGAGGCCACCGGTGCGGGCATCATGCTCGGGCCGGGTCAGCTGTTTCTGGTGGAGCCCCGGCCTACGGGCTGGCTGCGGTTTAACGTGGCGTTCAGCCAGGACGAGCGGATGTGGCGCTTTCTGGAGCAGCGCATCGAGATGGGCCAGCAGGTGGCGGAACAGGGCAGTTCCCTGGCCTGAGTACGCGGTTTGAAGCGTTTTGGGGCGGATGCGCTAGTGCAATATGCCTGGATTGCTATCAAATAGATAGTGATTGACGCAACTGCCCGTGGCCCGGGGTGATCTGGTCTCTAGCGGTCGATGATGCGGCGCGCAAAGCGCTCCAGGTACTCCATCAGCTGCTCCGCGCCCGCCACGGCCTGGGCCTCGTCGCCACTGGCAATGCCCTGCGCCAGTTGCATGTGCGCGCGGGCACCCTCTGACACTTCGCCTTCGTGCTGGTAGGCGTACCAGAAGCGGCGGCACTGCACGATGAGCGGTTGCACGCATTTGACGGCCGAGTGGTTCTGGCTGGCCTGGTGGGTGACGAGGTCCAGCTCATGGTCGGCCAGCATGTAGTCGTCGAGGTGGCCGCGCGCCGCGGCCTGCACCATGTTCTCCGCACAGCGCACGATGGCCTGGCGCTGCGGCGCGGTGGCGCGGCGTGCGGCGTTGGAGGCCAGCAGGCGCTCCAGTACGCGGCGGGTCTGGATCACGTCCAGGTGGTCGGCCAGATCGATGTGTGACACCAGCAAGCCGCGCCGGGGCTGCTGCACGATGAGCCCGATGGACACCATGCGCAGCAGCGCCTCGCGCACCGGTGTGCGGCCCAGGCCCGTGCTCTCGGCGATCTCGGCCTCCACCACAGGGCTGCCGGGCTGCAGCTGCAGCGTGGAGATCATGGTCTCGATGGCGTCGTAGGCCACGTCCGCCGCGCGCCGCTTGGGCGCGGGGTCTTGCTGGGGGGAGGGGCGGCGGAGTGTCATCGGAAGTGAAGGACGTTGCGGGAGGCCGCATCTTATGGGATGCGGCCCCGGTGACCCCTGCGGACTGTCAGAGGCTGGCGCCCGCCTTGCGCARCTCGGCRATCTGCGGCGCCTTGGGCAGCCASAKCTTGTCGAACTCCTGGATGATGCCGTCGGGGTTGAACGACGATGCCGTCTTGAAGGCGATGGACGTGCCCTTGAACTTCTCGATCAGCCCGGCCTCGGTGGTCACGATGTCGTTGATCTGCGCATCCAGCGACTGGGCCACCAGCTTGCGGATGATGTCCTTGTCCTTGGCATCCAGCCCCTGCCAGATACGGCCGGACACCAGCGGCGCGAACGGCATGAACAGGGCGTTCATCTGCAGCAGGGCCTTGGCCACCTTGTCGAAGCGCTGGTTCCACGAGAACTCGATGTCCGCCTCSAGCCCGTCGACCTGGCCGTTGSWCATGGCGTCGAACACCTGGGGCGTGGGGATGGGCGTGGGGGCGGCGCCGAGCATTTGATAGAAGTCGCGGTACACGGGCGTGGGGTTGATGCGCAGCTTCATGCCCTTGATGTCGGTGGGCACGTTGATGTCCTTGGTGGAGAACACGGCGCGCATGCCGGTAATGCCCCAGCCCAGGCCAATGGTGCCGGTTTCGCGCGGCAGCACTTCGAGCAGCTTGGTGGCAGATGGGTGTTTGACGAGTTTGGCCACGGCAGGCGTGGAGCGCACSAGGTAGGGCGCRTTGATGGCYGCMAYGCTGGACACGCGCGAGCCSAGCTCGGCCGCCTGGATCCAGCCCATGTCSAGCGCGCCSGACTGCAGCTGCTGCATCATSGCCGMCTCGTTGCCCAGCTGGCCCGARTGGAASACCGTSRCGCTCAGGCGGCCRTCGGTTTCCTTCTTCAGCGCCTCGCCAAACTGCACGGCAGCGCGGTTCCATGAGTGGCCTGCGGGCGTGATCAGGCCCAGGCGAAACTCCTTGGTGTCGGCGGCACGCACCAGGGCCGGAAAGCCCAGCCCCGTGACGGTGGCAGCGGCCACGGCGTGGCGCTGGATGAAATGGCGGCGGGTGACAGCGGGGGTGTGGGCGGGCTGGGTCGTCATGGTGAACTCCGTGTGAAAGAACTTTGGGAGGGGACGGGGGATTTGCTGGGCGGCGGTCTACTTGAGCAAACCGAGCGACAGGCTSGGGAACAGCGACARCAKCACCAGCGCCRCGCAGCWGATSAKGAAAAACGGCAGCGTGACGATGAACATCTTTCCGGGCTTGGCCCCGGTSACGGCSGASGCSACAAAAAAGCTCAGSCCCACGGGCGGMGTCATCAGCCCSAGCACSAGGTTGACGACGATCACCACACCAAAGTGGCGCGGGTCAATGTGATAGACCTCGGTGGCAATCGGCAGCAGGATGGGCGCGGTCATGATGAGACCGGGGATGCCGTCGATCACCGTGCCGATGACCAGCAGGATCACGTTGGTGAGCAGCAAAAAGGTGACCGGATCGTGTGCCACGGTCTGCACCCAGGCGGCCACCATCTGCGGCACCTTGCCGTAGATCAGSAGCCACGAGAACACGGCCGCYGCSGCCACCAGAAACAGCACSAYGGCCGAGTAGATCGCCGAGCGCAGCAGGATCGCGGGCATGGCGCTGAAGCGGAACTCCTTGGTCACATAGCGACCCACCAGCGCCGATACCAGCGCACCCACGGCGGCAGATTCGGTCGGGTTGGCCAGGCCGCTCAGGATGGAGCCCACGATGATGATGGGGATCAGCAGCGTGGGGCTGGCCTGCACCACAGTGCGCGCACGCTGGGCCAGCGTGCGCTTTKCGSTGCGCGGRTAGTTGTAGACAAAGCCCATGAGCGCGATCACGACAAAGAACAGCACSGTGAGCAKCACGCCGGGCAGGATGCCGGCAATCAGCATGTCGCCCACGGCCACCTGGGCCAGCACGCTGTAGACCACAAACATCACCGAGGGCGGGATGATGGGCCCGAGCATGCCGCCGTACACCGTGAGGCCCGCCGCAAAGGTCTTGTCGTAGCCCTGCTTTTCCATCTCGGGCACCATGACTTGCGACATGATGGCCACCTGCGCGGTGGCCGAGCCGATGATGGATGACACCAGCATGTTGGCCAGGATGTTCACGTAGGCCAGCCCCCCTTTGACGGAGCCGATGAAGGCCATGGACAGGTCCACCAGCCGCCGCGTGATGCCGCCGCTGTTCATGATCTCGCCGATCAGGATGAACAGCGGAATGGCGATGAGGCCATAGCTGTCCACCCCGCCAAACATCTGCATGGGGAAGGACTGGAACAGCACCGGGCTGCCGATGCTGAGGATGTACACCGCGCCCGACAGGCACAGGCAAACGCCGATGGGCACACCCACCATCAAGGCGGCGAGGAAGAACAGGGTGGTGATCATGGTCGGGCTCTGGTGGGTTTTGCTGGCGTGGGGGCGTTCAGTTCACGGCGTCGGCGTTGACTACGTCGAAGCCCGCGTGCTGCACACGCTCTGCGGCGCCCATGTCTTCGAACAGGTTGGCCAGTGCATGCACGCTGAAGGTGGCCGAGAAGATCGGCAGGATGAGTTGCAGCACCCAGGTGGGCCAGTTCAGCGTCTGGGTGCGCTCGGTGTAGATGAAGTTGAAGCTCTCGGCCGCAAACTCCCTGGCGTCAAAGCCGTAGCGCGCAATGCCGATGGGGTCCATCCACACCCAGCACATCACCAGCATGGCCAGGCCAAACAGCAGCACGCCGGACGTGGCCACCACCTTGAATGCCTTGGCGCCCCGCGCGCCGAGGTGGTCGGTGAGCATGGTCACGGCAAAGTCCATGCGCAGCCGCGTCATGACCGAGGCGCCCACAAAGGTCAGCCAGACCACCGTGTAGACCGCCGCCTCGTCCACCCAGTAGATGGGCATGCCGGTGTAGCGCGTGACCACGTTGAGCAGGATGAGCAGCACCAGCAACGTCATGAGGGCGGTGAGCAGATGCCGCTCCATGCGCAGAACCTGCGTGGACAACGCCAGCACCCAGCGGACGGGAGCGTGCGGCGCCGGAGATTGCGGGGCGGGTGGACTGTGGGGTGTGGGCATGATGGGGTTCCTGGGGAGGAGGGCGGCGAGGAAAGAAAAGCCTGGTGCTTTTTAATATCTAACAAATATATTTAAAAGCAAGATAGATGCCTGCTGGGTGCGGGTAAGCCCTGAAAGGAAGGACGGGGGAAAACGGCTGCGCGCCTGTCAGCCCGAGGGAGCTGCGGGCTCGCGCTGAGCGCTGGTGGTGGGCGCGGGCGTGCAGGCTGCCAGCGTGCCAATGCGTGTGGGCGCCAGCAGATGCCGTGGGGGCGCAGGCGTCCAGCCAAAAAGGTGCTGGGTGGCCGCGCCGCAAATGCGGCCCTGGCAGGCGCCCATGCTACAGCGGGTGTGGAGCTTGGCGTCGATCCAGCCGTCGCGATCGGCCAGTGCAGCGTAGGGCACGTCTTCGCAGCGGCACACCAGGGTGCCGGGTTGCGCCAGGGTTTTGAGTGCTTTGTTCAATGGAAAAGAAGCCTGCAGCACCTGCGCAAAGCCCTCCCAGCGTGCCAGTTGCGGGCGCAGCGCCTGGGCCTGTTGCACCTGTCCCGCTGCCACATGTCCTGCCATGGCGCCCTGAACCAGTGCACGTTCGCTGCCGCCAAAGCCGGTGGCTTCACCCGCGGCGAACACACCGGGCACGCTGGTGCGCATCTGTGCATCGATAGCCAGGCCCTGGCCACCGCTCAGCGGCCCGCCCAGGGCGCAGCCCAGCATCTGCCCCAGGTGGGTGTTGGGTACGAGCCCGAACCCGCAGGCCACGCGGTCGCAGGCTATGGTTTCTTCGGCGTGTAGGCCTTTGCGCAGCCTCACTGTTTGCACCTGCGTGGTGCCTTGGACTTCCAGCACATGGCTGCTGGCGCGCAACTGTGGGTGAAGCAGCGTGAGGGCTTGCAGCGCCTTGGCAGGCCAGCGCGGCAGTTGCGCTGCAAAGCCAGCGAGCGCGCTCCACGGCGCCTGCTCGGCCACGCGCACCACGGTGGCACCCGCTTTGTTGGCGGTGGCGGCAGCGGCCTGCAGCAGAGGGCCTGTGCCTGCAATGACGATGCGCTGGCCGCGCACGTCGAGCCCTGCCTTGATGAGGGCCTGCAAGGCGCCTGCACCCGTCACACCGGGCAACGTCCAGCCCGGGAAGGGCAGCAACAGCTCGCGGGCTCCGGTGCACAGCACGATGCGGTGGCTGTGCTGCGTCCAGCCCCGGTCTGCGTCTTCCAGCAGCAGGGCCGGGGCCTTGTCGCTGGGTTGGGAATCACCCAGGCCCACCACGCGGGTGCCAGGCAGCAGGCGGATGTTGGTGTGCCGGGCCAGCGCCGCGCGGTGCTGTTGCGCCAGGGCGGGCAAGACCACCTGGGGGCCATCGCGCCAGATTTGCCCACCGGGCTGCGGGTTGTCGTCCACGATGGTGATCGCTGCCCCGCTGGGCGCGGCAGCGAGGGCAGCCGCCAAACCTGCGGGGCCCGCGCCGATGATGAGGATGTCGCAGCGCTCGTGCGCCGAGTGTTGCTCGGTCATGGGTGGGGTCACGGGCTGGTTCATGGTGTGGCGCTCCCGGGTGCTGTGCCGACATCGGTGTGAATCGACATGCCCTCGGTGCAGACCGTCTGGCACGCCAGGCGGGTGCGGCCGTGGATGCGGACCCTGCATTCGTGGCACACCCCCATGCCACACAGCGGTGCCCGCGCCGCGCCGGTGACCGAGGTGCGTGTGGTGCCGGGTGTTTGCTGCGCCAGCGCAGCGGCGACGCTGGTCCCTGGGGGCACCTGCAGGGGGGTGCCATTCACCACGATGTGCACCAGGGCGGGTGTTCTGGATGCGGTCATGGTGTGCTCAGGCCCGCAAAGCGGGCAGGTGCAAAGGGCGTGGGGTCGATCGCCGGGGTGCCCCCTGCGATCTGGGCCGCCAGCAACTGCGCGGTGGCCGGGGCGGTGGTCACCCCCAGCCCTTCATGGCCCACGGCCAGCCACAGGTGCGGGTGTTCGGGGTGCGCGCCAATCAGCGGCAGGCTGTCTGGCGTGGCGGCGCGAAAGCCGGTCCAGGTGCGGATGGCGTTGAGTTCGGCCAGGCCTGGCAGGTAGTCGAGTGCCCGTTGCAGCATGCGCGCCATCACGGCGTTGTTGACGGCGGGGTCGGTGGTGTCGAACTC
>NZ_JBGFFF010000113.1:0-15414 GCF_056175785.1 Acidovorax sp. LjRoot204 | reverse complement strand
GGCCTTGGCGATGCCAAGAMCAATGCCGCTGGTGGAGCCGGTGACGAGGGCAGTTTTGCCTTTCAGCATGGGAGTCTCTCCGAATGAATTACGATGCGACGACAAGAAAAAGTCGGCACTCAGGGGCAAGCGATGGGTGCCAACGACCACAGCATTATCGAGCGCTGCCCCCGGATTTCGCACCCATGATTGAACCTACGCTGAACTACGTACTGTGCCCAGGCCCCGCGGCCTCGCCGGAGACTCCAGACCGCGCACCCGCACCCGCTCCCGCACAGCAGCACCGCATGGCGTATTGGGAGTGGAACGCCACCGGCAACCCGGCGCACCCGCACGTCATCGTCTGCGTGCATGGCCTGTCGCGCCAGGGGCGGGATTTTGATACCTTGGCCCGCGTGCTGAGCCAGCATGCACGGGTGATCTGCCCCGACGTGGTGGGCCGGGGGCGCAGCGACTGGCTGGCCGACCCCATGGGCTACCAGATTCCCCAATACGCGGCGGACATGCTGGCATTGCTGGCGCAGTTGCACCAGCAAGCCCCCATCACCACGCTGGACTGGGTGGGCACGAGCATGGGTGGACTCATCGGCATGGGCATCACCGGCCAGCCGGGCCTGCCCTTGCCGGTGCCTGTGCGCCGGCTGGTGCTGAACGATGTGGGGCCTGTCATCCAGTGGCAGGCGCTGCAGCGCATCGGGCAGTATCTGGGGCAGCCCGCGCGGTTTGCATCGCTGCAGCAGGCGGCCGATGCAATGTGGGCCATCTCCACCAGCTTTGGCCCCCACACGCCCGCCCAGTGGCTGGATCTGTCGCGCGCCATGGTGCGCGAGCTGCCGCAGTCCGCCGGAGGCGGCCTTGCGCTGCACTATGACCCGGCGATTGCGGTGCCGTTCAAGACGTTGACGCAGGAGGCTGCGGCGGCGGGCGAGGCGGCGCTGTGGCAGCTGTATGACCACATCACGGCCCAGACTTTGCTGTTGCGTGGTGGGCAGTCCGACCTGCTCTCACGCGATACGGCGCAGGCCATGGCGCAGCGCGGGCCCCGGGCCCGCGTGGTGGAGTTCGACGGTGTGGGCCACGCGCCCACGCTGGTGGCTAAAGACCAGGTCGCCGCAGTCGCGAGTTTCCTGCTGGCGGCAGAAGGTGCTGTGGCCGGATGAAAACCAACCCTCCTGCACCAGCGTCTCTCACCCCCCAGGCCGACGCTGTCCCCCAGCTCATCGCCGCCACGGCGCACACCCTGCCGGAGCAGGTGAACGCACTGGCCCGCGCGCGCGCTTTTGCCGAACCCCTGATGGCGGGCGAAACGCTCGACTCCGGCGAGAACACGCTGGCCCACGCCGATGCGGTAGCCGCCATCCTCAAGGGCATTGGCGGTTCCGAAGCCATGCAGGCGGCCAGCTATCTGGTACACGCCTGCATCCATCTGAACAAACCCGAGGAGGTGATYGCCAAGGYSTTYGGCGMCAACTTCGCGGCGCTGGCGGTSGARACCACCAAGCTGATGCGCGTGCAGSAGCAGGCCCGCGCGGCTGCGCCGCTGGACGACCCGGCCGTGCAGACGGAGAACGTGCGCAAGATGCTGCTSGCGTTCTCGCGCGACCTGCGGGTGGTGATGCTGCGGCTGGCCTCGCGCTTGCAGACGCTCCGTTTTCATGCGGCCAGCAAGCGCCCCGTGTCGCCCAGTCTGGCGCGCGAGTCGTTGCAGGTGTTTGCGCCGCTGGCAAACCGCCTGGGTATCTGGCAGGTGAAGTGGGAGCTGGAGGACCTGTCCTTCCGCTTCCTGGAGCCCGACACCTACAAGGAAGTGGCCCGCCTGCTCGACGAAAAGCGTGGCGAGCGCGAGGTCTACATGGAGCAGCTGCGCGCGCGGCTCGAATCCGATCTGCGTGCGCGCAGCATCAGCGCCACCGTGGCGGGCCGCCCCAAGCACATCTACAGCATCGTCAAGAAGATGCGTGGCAAGTCGCTCAACTTCGACCAGGTGTTCGACATCCGCGCGCTGCGTGTGGTGGTGCCCACGGTGAAGGACTGCTACGCCGCCCTGAGCTGGGTGCACGAGCAGTTCAAGCCCATCGTGGAGGAGTTTGACGACTACATCGCCAAGCCCAAGCCCAACGGCTACCAGTCACTGCACACCATTGTGCGGGACGACAACGGCAAGCCCATCGAGATCCAGATCCGCACCCAGGCCATGCACGAACACGCCGAGCACGGCGTGGCAGCCCACTGGGCGTACAAGGAGGCCGGTGCCAAAGGTTATGCGGGTGTGTCTGCAACGGGCGAGTACGACGCCAAAATTGCCGTGCTGCGCCAGCTGCTGGCGTGGGAGCGGGACCTGGCGGGCACGTTGCCCAACCGGGGCCTGTTCGAGGACCGCATCTACGTGCTGACGCCCGATGCGGCCGTGGTGGAGCTGCCCCAGGGCGCCACCCCGGTGGACTTTGCCTACTCGGTCCACACCAGCCTGGGCCACCGCTGCCGGGGCGCCAAGGTCGATGGTGTGATGGTGCCGCTCAATACCCCGTTGCAAAACGGGCAGACGGTTGAAATCTCCACCGTCAAGGAAGGGCGCCCCTCGCGCGACTGGCTCAATGCCGAGCTSGGCTATCTCACCAGCAACCGCGCCAAGGCCAAGGTGCGTGCCTGGTTCAACGCACAGGCCACGCACGAGACAGTGGCCCGGGGCCGCGAGGCGGTCGAAAAGCTGCTGCAGCGCGAAGGCAAGACCGCCATCAAGCTCGACGATCTGGCGGTGCAACTGGGCTTCAAGTCGGCCGACGCGCTGTTTGAGGTGGTGGGCAAGGATGAGTTTTCGCTGCGCAACATTGAAACCGTGCTACGCCCGCCCGAGCCCGTGCTGCAGCCCGACGACTATCTGCTGCTCAAGAAAACACGCACCAACGATGCGGCCCCCAAGGGCGGTGTGCTGGTGGTGGGCATCGACTCGCTGATGACGCAGCTGGCCAAGTGCTGCAAGCCCGCACCCCCGGACACCATCCGTGGCTTTGTCACGCGCGGCAAAGGGGTGAGCGTGCACCGTGCCGACTGCAGCAACTTCCGCGAGATGGCGGCACGCAACGCCGAGCGTGTGATCGAGGTGGAGTGGGGCGTGCCCAAGCCATCGGCATCCACGGCGGTGTACCCGGTGGACGTCGCGGTGGAGGCSGCCGACCGCCAGGGCCTGCTGCGCGACATCTCGGAAGTGTTCGCCCGCGAAAAAACCAATGTGATCGGTGTGCAGACCCAGTCCGTCAAAGGCACGGCGTGGATGACGTTCACGGTAGAAGTGTCCGACTCAGGCCGCCTGAACAAGGTGCTCGGCATCGTGGCTGGGGTGCAGGGCGTTCGTTCTGCCCGCCGCCGTTGAGGCGAGACGCGCGCGGGCCTTGCCTGTGAGCCCGCTTCGCGCGCGTTGTGCGATTTGTAGCCTGCCGAGCTCGAGGGGGCGATTTTTATGGCTATAATCGTGGTCTTGATAACGACAGGCGCGTAGCTCAGCTGGTTAGAGCACCACCTTGACATGGTGGGGGTCGTTGGTTCGAGTCCAATCGCGCCTACCAAGTTTTTCTGAAAGAAACCAGCTTTCAGTTCAAGAAAACTTGGCAACAACACCGCAGGCGGTGTTCATGCAGCAAGCCACCGTAAGGTGGCTTTTTTGTTTTTGCTTCATTCTTTCGCTTCACGCGCTGTTGCCGGGCTGTGGTGTGTGGTGCAGGAAGCTCCACGACACACAGCGCCGGACCTATCAGTCACACGTGCGACACTCGGTTGTCCTGCGTCCTCAGGGTATTCCTTTGCCGCAGCGGCGCAGCAGTCTCCCTAGAATGTGCTGCACTGCAATACATGGGTTTTGAGCCCGAGGAGTTCGTTGTGTCCGAACCGAAAACCGCTGCGTCCAAATCGACCCAGCGCGTCATCAAGAAGTACCCCAACCGCCGTCTGTACGACACAGACACCTCCACCTACATCACCCTGGCCGAGGTGCGCCAGCTGGTGATGGACCACCAGAACGTGGTGGTGCGCGACGCCAAGACGGGCGAAGACCTCACACGCAGCATCCTGCTGCAGATCATTTTGGAAGAGGAGGCGGGCGGCGCCCCGATGTTCACCGAGGCGGTGCTGGCCAACATCATCCGGTTCTACGGCCATGCCATGCAGGGGTTCATGGGCGCGTACCTGGAGAAGAACGTCCAGGCCTTCACCGACGTGCAGACCAAGCTGGCCGAGCAGTCCCAAAGCGTGACGCCCGAGATGTGGGCGCAGTTCATGAGCCTGCAGTCGCCCATGCTCAAGGGCATGATGGGCAACTATGTCGAGCAGTCGCAGACCATGCTGGCCCAGATGCAGGAGCAGATGCAAAAGCAGACGGAGCAGATGCTGGGCGCATTTGGACTGAAAAGATAGCCCCCGAGGCGCCTGCGGCGCCTTGCCCCCGGGCGGCGCCTGCTGCCTTTAAATCGCGGCTGCGGGCTGGTGCAGCACCGGTTGCGCAGGTTGCGGCAGGTGGCAAACCTTGCGATGAATCGGCAATCCTGACCGCTCAACGCCGGAACTGGGACAATACGGGGATATGAGCGAAGCAATTGCCCCCACCAAAACACCCAAAGTCGGATTCGTCAGCCTGGGATGCCCTAATCATAGTCTATATTGTTTTTTCGCATGGCTCAGATGGGCGTTTTTCAGAATTCACGGTCTGCTATAGCAAGGCGATGCTCTATGATCTGTCTAGGCAACGTAGGGTTGGCTTTGGTTATTGCAATCAACTGGGCTTGCTTAAATGGCAGAACATATTACTAGCTTGCACATAGAAGGTTTCCGGACGCTTGACAGATTAAATGTTGAGACTTTCGGTAATGTTAACTTAATTACTGGAAAAAACAACGCGGGAAAATCTTCGGTGCTCGAGGCCAYCCGAATTCTTGCATCAGCTGGGTCCTTAAGAACTTTCAACGAAATTCTTACTTATCGCGATGAGTTGTATTTTCCTACCCCGGATGCTGATGGGGTGGTCACGTCTCCTCAGTTCGCACCAGTAAGTAGTTTATTTTCTGGATTCCCTGAATCTCCTAGTCTCCCATCGTACTTTGAAATCAGGGCGGAAGGTGCCTTTCCTCTACATGTGGGATCCGTTAGAGCTCGCCTCGCTTGGGTTGCGCGAAGGGAGGATGCCGATCGCATTGGCGTCTCATACGAAGAAGTAGAAAACGATTTTTTTGGGGAGGCTGACCTATACCCGGCTCTCGCAATTGAAACGCCAGCAAGGAAGCGAGTAGTCCCTATTGATAGGTTTCAACGTAGGACCTTTCCTCTGCGCCCGAATGATGAGTCCCAGAGCTTTCCGTGTATATATCTTGATCCTTTTAGCTCGAGATCTACAAGTCAGATGGGCGTGCTGTGGGATTCTATCGCTTTGACTGAGGTCGAGCCTGAAATAGTGAAGGCGCTGCAGATAGTATCGCCGGATATTCAAGGAGTATCAGTTATTGGTGGAGGAGATAGATCCCGTGGACGTACTGCAATAGCGAAAAGTACTTTATTTACTTCTCCCGTGCCGTTGCGAACCTTTGGAGACGGCGTAAACCGGTTGTTCGGAGTGATTTTGTCTTTGTGTAATGCTAGAAATGGTATTCTGCTGGTAGATGAAATTGAGAATGGTCTACATTATTCTGCGCAAGCGGAAATTTGGCGAACAATCTTTCGGTTAGCATATGATTTGAATGTTCAAGTCTTCGCGACTTCGCACAGTTGGGACTGTGTTCGAGCGTTCCAAGTGGCCGCATCTGAAAGTCCGTCCCGAGGCGTGTTGGTTAGGTTGTCACGGCGTGGTGAATACATCTTACCCACAACCTTTTCAGAATCCGAACTCGAAATTGTGACCCAGGACCAGATTGAGGTCAGATGATGACGCCAAAGACCGTCTTAATGGTAGAAGGAAAGGACGATGAACATGTCGTCATGCATATTTGTGGCACGAGATCTTTAGGTAAAATTGATAGTATTAAGCAATACGGCGGCAAGGATCCTCTGCTTGATGCAATAGGTGCGAGGCTAAAGCAGAGTGATTTGCATGCTCTGGGGATTCTCATGGATGCTGATCAAGATGTCTCTGCAAGATGGGATGCGATAAGTAGTCGTTTGAGATCTGCAGGTTATACGAACACTCCAGTCCAGCCGGATTTGAGTGGAACCGTTTTGGAGTCGCCACCTGGTTTGTTTCTTCCAAGAGTTGGCGTGTGGCTGATGCCTGACAACAAGTTAACGGGTATCATGGAGGATTTTCTCGCGTTCCTTGTTGCTCCTGGCGATCCTTTGCTTAATCATGTCGAGAAATCGATGCAAGAGATTCCGCATGGAATTTGTCGATTTGATAATTTGAACAAGGCGAAAGCGAAAATTCACACTTGGCTAGCATGGCAGAGTGAGCCTGGCAAACCTTTAGGTCAAGCTATATCGTCAAAATATTTGGATGCAGGGCTCCCGAGTGCTGACGTGTTTTCGAATTGGCTTCGCCGAATGTTCTTCACCGATACAATTGGCTCTGCATGATTATTAAAAGAATATGGGTGCGACTATCCAGGTGCAAGTTTGGATAACGGCCCCAGTTCTTTTCCAATAGTTTTTAAATAGCCTTTGCCACGCATCGTATTTTTGAAGTTATTTAGTGCCACGGCTTCGGCTTCTCGAGCTACTTCTTCGCCAGAAGCTAGGACTCTTCCTTCAGGATCGACGACAGCTAAGGCCCCTCGTTGACCGGCTACCATTACTTGTAGACCTTGGTGGCTAGTAGCCCATATCACTATTCCGGGTAGATTGCCGGTGCGTTGTTGCCCGATCATGCTCAAACTCCTGCAAGCGCCAGCTGCTCGCTGGCCGGTGTGGTGTTGATGACGACGGCACCGGCGGCGCGGCGCACGTCTGCGGCCGCGTGGTCTTCGGCGCGCTGGTATTCGCCGCGCGTGAGGTGGCGCAGCTGGTGGTGGTAGATGGCTAGGCCGTCGCCTATCAGGTCGATCTCTTCAAGGTACAGGTCTGTGGGGCGCCACTCGCACGTGGCCATGGCTCGGCGCATGATGCCGTCGAGTGCTCGCTGGGCGGGCTCGATGTGGCCGCGCGTTCCGCGTATCGGACTGGTGAGGGCCACCGAGTCAGCGATGTTCATGGCGCTGGTGATGTAGGCCCACTCCAGTTCAGTGCCCACACCTTGCCGCAGGGCTGCAAAGGCCAGGCGCAAGGGGGTCATGATGGATTCGACCTGGTTGCGGTCCAGCAGCGCAGCCTGCCAGGCGGCGAGGCGCACGGGGTTCTGCACACGTGTGCGCGGTTGGCGGGGTTTGCGGCCGTGGGTCATAGCTCCCCCAGTCCTTCGGCTTGCCCGAGCGTGTCCGTGAGAGGGCGGATAAAAAATACAGTGGGCTTCACCTCAACAACAGAGTTGCAGCCGACATGACTGTGTTTTTCAAACTTCTGCCCAACGGCCTTCACGCGGGTTACGTGCGCGCTCCCATTCCTGGGAACTCTGGTCTGTTTGTGTGCGTGCCGGTTCGTGGCGCGGTGGGCTACCGCAAAGTGGTGTCCCAGCGAGTTGCAAGGCGCATTGATCTCTTGATCGAACAAGGCGCATCGTTTGAGTATTTGGCAGGTCACAGCACAACTCCCTGCGGCAGCGTGAAATAGCCCAGCGCGCCCCTACAGGACTGAAACTCCACGGGCTCAGCGCCCTGCAGGACGTGGGCGTATTCGCCGGTGAAGAACGGCGACTCGTGGAAGCGTGTGCACGCCACCAGGTTGGCTTTGCCGACGATTCCACCGCGTGGCAGATCCTTGGGCGCTGGCAGCGCGTCAACAATGTGGCGCAGGCTAGGGTGGCTGCGCAGGAAGGCCACGCAGTCGTCGTAGTCGTCGCGTCTCATGCCCTGGCTGGCGTGGATGGCCACGGGGCCCCTGTAGTGGGTGTGCCAGGTGCGGTTTTCCACGGGTTTGTAGCCCATGGTGATGAGCCATGGCCAGGGCTGGCGGATGCTGATGGCTTTGCTGATCATTCCAGCACCTCAAGCTCTTCGGTGCCAAAAATCATGAACGTGGCCACGCCGCCTTTCAGGCCTGGGAACATGATTTCCCAACCATCAGGCTTGCAGGCCTTGACCGTGCCCTGGCGCCAGCGGTATTCGTTGCGGTCCATTGCCATGGGGTTGGACAGCACGCGCACCTTGCTGCCGATCAGCGGATCTGCCTTGTAGGGCTCCACTTCGGCGCTGGTGATGTTGAGAACGGCCTCATTCGACTTGGGGCCGTAGTGCAGCACCAGGTCGTTTGTGCCGCCCTTGGCCACCCAGCACACTTGGCCGCAGGTCTTGAGGCGCTTGCCGTTGGGACCGCGCGCGTCGTCTTTGATGCGCACCAGGGCGCCCTTGTCGATCTCGGGCAGAGGTGCTACAGGCTCCCCTGCTGGCTGGGGCGTAGCCTGCGCGGCAGCGACTGGCTGCGCTTCGTTGCCCTGCGCCGTAGGCGCCACGTCCTGGGCCTTGGCAGTGGCACCGGCCTTGAGTTTGGGCTGGGCCTTGCCTACTGGCGCCGCACCGGCGGGTGCCGGTGCTTCGTTGCCCTGCAGCGCGGCAGCGCTGCCTGTAGTGGTCTCCCCCTCCAGCGCTTGCATCRCGGCCGCGATGTCGGCCGAGGCCTTGGCCTTCGATGTCTTGGGCGCCTCGGCAGCGGCTTTTGCGCCAGCGCGCGCAGCCGATTTTTTCGCGGCGCCCTTGCCGCCCTTGCCCCCCTCCGCACCTTCCCCCGCTTGCGCAGCCAGATCGGTCGCGGCAGCTGGGTTTTCGCGTTCGGGCATGTATTTGGCCTTGGCTTCGGCCTGCACTTCGTTGATGACGACGGGCAGTTTGTCCTGCAGTGCGACACCGGCCACCAGCATCAGGCCCGCATTCGCAGGACGGTCCAGATAGCCACGATCCTCCGTGCGCGAGGTGCGCTCCATGAGGATGAGCAGGTGCAACAGATGCGGGGTGGGCGTGGTGTTGGCGTATTCGATGACGGCGCTGTGCGCACCCACCTTGCCAAGGTCAAGGCGGGCGGCGATGCGCTCGGCTTGCTCGGTGGACAGGCGCGCGGCCTCTTGCTTGACCAGGTAGCGGTGCACGTCCAGCGTGAAGAACTCGAACCCGCTTGAGCCCACCTCGTTCCATGTACGGGCCAGCAGGGCGTCACGCCAGGCCTGTTCGTACTGCGCTTGAGCGCGGGCTTCTGCTGCTGCCTTCTTCTGCGCTGCCAGTTCGCGGGCTTCTTTGCTCACGGTGCTGGCCTTGGCCTGCGGGGCGGTGGCCTGGGCCTCCACGATCTTCAGCAACCGCAGCACCACCTCATTGGGCAGGCAGGCCAGCATGTCGCCCTTCTTGCGCGGGTTCTCGATCAGCACGGCCTCTATGCCCTCGGCCTGCATCTGCTTGCCGATGATTTTGCGCAGGGGCTGGTCGGTAGGGCTGTCGTCGGCAAAGTCTAGGCGGCGATAGCCTTTGAGCTTTGGCGCTGGGCCGTAGCCGCCCATCACCACCAGCTCGGCCGATTCCTTGCTCTCGATCACGGTCTGACCTTTGGCGCGGGCTTGCTCGGCCAGCTGGTGGGCGTGGGCCTCTTCCTTCTTGTGATAGCAGGGTGCGTCTGTGCACACGTCTGCACTCTTCACATCGGCAAACAGCTCGGGGTTGGCGCCGGTGCGCTTGGGGCAGTTGGTGCACGCGCCAGCGCCTGGCAGGAGGTCGGCATCAGTGCGCGAGAAGGGGGCCTTGTCCAGCGCCAGCATGTAGTGCTGGCGGATGTATGCCGCTGCCCTGCGTGCGCCAATGATTGGCTCACCTTCATAGTCGGTCTCGGACAGATCCTTGATGGCCTTGAGCTGCTGGCTTTCGCTGGGGATGCGGGCAACCTGCAGGGCCTTGGAGAAGTCCAGCTTGCCCTCGCGCAGCGCCTGGCGCCCGACCTGGCACAGGTCCAGAATCTTGAGTGCTGCATACACGTAGCTGCGGCTCTGGCCGATCTTTTCGCCAATCGCGTCGGCGGTCATGCCGAAGTCGTCCAGCAGGCTGCGGAAGCTCTCGGCCTCTTCCAGCTTGTCCACGTCTTCGCGCTGGATGTTCTCGATGTGCTGGATCTCGCGGGCCTCGCGGTCTGTCAGCGCCCGGATCATGGCAGGGATGTTCGTGGCGCCTGCGATGTGCGATGCGCGTAGGCGGCGGGCGCCAGAGACCAGCTCGTACACCGGCAGCGGTGCGCCCTGGCGGCGGAACCCGAAGGTGTCTGCCATGCGGGTGCCAGGCAGGGGGCGCAGCAGAACGGGCTGCACCACCCCGCGCTGCTTGATGGTCTCGGCCAGCTCTGCCAGCTTTTGCTGGTTGAAGGTGCGGCGGGGGTTGGTCAAGCTCTCTTCAATGAGCTGCAGATCCACCATGCGCATGTCCGTGTCGGGCGTGGTGGTGGGAGCTGTTGCGGTGTCTAGTTGATCGGTTGCCATGGTTTCACCTCAGAAGGGGTAGCCGGGGGCGTTGTTCTTGAGCATTGCCAGCGCTGTCTGGATGGGGATGGCGTGGCGCATGTTGATGGGGGGCGGGCAGTGGCTGAGCACCACGTGGTCAAACTCGGGCCACTTCTCGCCGGGCCACCATTCGTCCAGCAGGTACGGCAGGTCGAAGTGGCGGCAAAGGTCTTCGGCGTGCATGCCTTTGCCGCTGCCCTGGGGGCCATAGATCAGGATGGACTTGCGACCCTTGCCCGGTGTGGGTGTGTGCGGCTTGCGGTTGCCGGTGCCGCCGTGGAACTTGGGCCGGGCGCGTGCGAGGTGTTGCAGGTTCATGCTGGCCCCTTCGGGGTTTCGACCTGGGGCAGGCCCAGCACGTGGCGGGCTTGGTCGCGCACGTAGGCGTTGACGGCGTAGCCGTTGCCCTCGGGGTTCAGGCAGCTTTCGACAAACTCCAGCGCGCGGTCTTTGCCGTGCCAGTAGCGCACATCGCTTGCACGATGGGTGCAGGTGTTGAGCAGGTCGGTGGCCAGCGCTTGCCCTGGCGTGAGGCGCTGGCCGGRCAGGGGAGAGCCTGCCGTGGTGTGCACCATGATCCCGCCGTCTGGCAGATCGGTGATGTGGATGGTGGTGGTCTTGGAGGTCATGCAAGGTCTGCGCGCTGGGCGCCGGTGGGGGTTGGGTTGATCAGGTCGGCCTCGCACTCCATGCGCTTGGCCTTGAATTTGGGGTTGATGGCCTGCAGGTCGGCGTGCTGGCCCTGCATGCGGTTGGCCAGGGAGCGCGCTGCAACGCAGCTGGCGGTGCCCTTGTCGGGGTAGCGGTGGCTGATGAGAACCAGCTGGCCGGTGTGGCGGTCTTCAATCTCCAGCTCCACCACGGGCACGCCGCCGCGCGTGTAGCGGCAGGTGCTGCGGGTGACCTTGCCGCTGATGCGCAGCGTGAAGGCTCCCGGTGTGGGTTGTGCACACGTGTGCACAGCTCAGCCCCAATGCGTGAGGTGATGGAACGCCACGCAGAAGGTGACAAACCCCACAAACACGCAGAAGCAAAGGAACAGGGCTTTGACCACCACGCGCGCAGCGCGCACGGCCCAGTGGGGGCGCTTGCGGCGGCTGGTAGGTGGCATCAAAGGCACCGGCACGAATGGCCGTGCAGGGCGTACGGCGGCCTTGCTGGCATGGGGCGAAGCGGACCGATAGTGCGGTACTTGGTAGGTCATTGGCGGGCGTCCCGCGCTGACAAGGCACGCGCAATGCGGTAAGAGGTGCAGGGACCCAGCACGCGGCGCAGGGCGGTGTAGAGGCGGTGGGTAGTCATCATTTCCCACCTCCAAAGCCGTCTGTGATGTAAAAACCCAGCACGAATGTGGCAAGCGCCACGGGCAGGTTGAATAACACAGGATGGTCATGCTTTGGCCGCTCCAGAACCCCCTTCTTTCGCTGCTGACATTCTTTGTCGGGCTGCTTGTCGGCCACCGCATGGCACTGTGGCGGGATATGCGAAAGGAATTCAACGACGCGGCTGATCCAGTCCGTGCCTGGCTGTTGCTGGAGGTGAGCGGCCCCAGTGCCTACCGCAAGCCCCCTACTGGGCTGGAGGTGGACAGGTTCGTTCAATGCCTTTCCAGGTGGAATCGCAAGAGCTTCCTGGCTGCATGGGAGCGCCAGAAGGCAGAGCGCGACAAGGAGTGGGAGATGGGGCCGCTGGGCCACTGCACCTACAAGAACAAGGGGCCCATTCTTGATGGGCTGCGCGAGTGCATTCAGTACACGCGCTGCCCCTAGTAGCGGGGTCGGGCTCATGTTGCACCGCCTTCCATCCGCTCCACCTTGAGCACGGGCAAGCCAGTCACATGGTGCGCGGCCTGCTCAGCCTGGCCTGCGTTGCGGGCCTTCAGTTGCATGGTGGGTAAGGTGCCGTGGCCTGCGTTGATCTCGATCTGGTCGTAGTCTGTGCCCGGTGGCACCAGGGTTGCGCGGTAGCTGCGAAGGGGTCGCACATGCATCGAATTCTCCTGTCCGTAAAAATTCGGGACAAAGAATTCTCACAAAAGTGAGTAACTTGGTCAACACTATTGTGAGTGATTGTGCTTTCGTATGTGAGAAGGGCGCGGAGCTGGGGCTGTGCACACGTGTGCACAAATGCGGAAAAGTACGGCGATTAGTGCTGTGCACACGTGTGCACTTGTCGCAATTGATGTATGGATAAATCCAATGTGGTCCACAGATGTTGAACTGCGTGCACAATACGACCTCCAACTAGGCCGTTAAAAATTTCGCTGTAGCGTTACTGCTATGGCCAGTTCACTATGTTTGTTATTGATCTTGGTAGCACTGCGAAGGATGCCTTTGTTCACGGTTTCGTGAAGGGGTTGGCTGCGCCGGTCTGTCTTTTTCACAGCGAACCTTTGCCTAAGTTAGTGGACGTTATGACTGTGGTTTACCAAGCCGACAGTCCAGCTCAGCGCATGGCGCAGAGTTGGAGTGCGGTCGGGAATGACATGCGCAAGGTGACTGGTGTCCGGCAAGCACAACAAGCTCTCTCAAAATAGTCCGCAGGTCAAGCCTCTGGCCGCTGCTGCTCATTCGCTTGGGCCGCAAGGCATCGGGCCCATGCTGCAGACTCAGACCCAAACCCAGGTCTATGAAGGGCCTGTTCCGCATCCAGACATCATGGCTGGGTTTGAGCGTCTCGTGCCAGGCGCTGCGAGAGAGATGTTTGATTTGGCTCGTGTTGAGTCCGAACACCGTCGAGAGATGGAAAAATTGGCCAATGAGGCCAACGTTGCGGCGCAGAGTAGGCAGTTGGCCTTGGCTGAGTATCAGGCGAAGTCGGTCTTTCGCAGTGACTTGGTGGGGCAGTTCTGTGGGCTTGTCGTTGCGGTTGGCTGTGTTGTTGGAGCTGTTTTCTTGGCCCTAAATGATCAGCCATGGGTGGCTGGGCTATTGGCGAGCATTCCAACGGCGGCAGTCATCCAGGCATTTATGGCGAAGCGCCCCGGCCAAGATGCGTCGGCAAAGAAGCCGGCACAGAAGCAAGGCTGAGTCAGCTGCTCTGACCTGTGGCCGGAGTCTCTTTGCCGGTGCTTTGAAGGGAATCGCTGGAAAGCTTGTGCGGTTCTCTACTCAGGCCGCCATTTGCTTGCGGCAACTACTGCGGCAACGGGGTGCATCCATTCAATGTCTGAGCGGTCGATGGTTCTGCGGTGGTTGCCGTTGACCGACTCAATTACCACTTCGTCCAGGCGCTCCATGATCAATTCCTTGACCATGCGCTGACCGTTCGCCAGTGACAGCGCCACATACTCGCCTGGCATGCACGTGCCATTGGGCTCCACCACCACAAAGGATCCATGCCTGATGGCGGGGTGCATGGAGTCGCCCTTGACGCGCAGTGCATAGGCGTTGGGGTCTGAGCTGTATCCGTCAATGTACCCATCTCCATGACCCGGTGGGTGTTGAAGCTCCACATAGAAGCCCTCGTCCCCCATCTTGGCGGTTCCCACAACTGGTGTGGATCTGGTGACTCTCGGTCTGCCTGCAGTGTCAGCATTGCCGTCACTGAAGGATCTCGGCTCTTGTCCAGATTGCAGCCATTCCGGTCGTACGCCAAGCGCCGACGCAATGCTGAGGAGGTCCCGTGGGTTTTTTCGTGTGCCTGCCTCAATGTTCCCAATGGTGCCAGTTGCCACTTTGGCTCTGCGCGCAAGTTCAGTCTGTGAGAGACCGAGTACTTCTCGTGCGGATTTGAGTCTGTCTGCGAGTGTGTTCACGCTTGTGAGTTTGTCAGATCATTGCTTCACGTTGGTGTGTGATCTATACTCACAAACGTGTGTAATACTGAAGGCCAGTCATGGACGCGTTAGACAGGGCAATTCGGAAAGCGGGAGGTGTTGCCGCGTTGGCAAAGGGCATTGACGCATCCAATAGTGCTCCATCAATGTGGAAGAAGCGGGGCCGAGTACCTGCTGAGCACTGTCCTGCCATTGAGCGCGTAACTGGCGTCCGCTGCGAAGAGCTGCGCCCTGATGTGGATTGGGCTGTTCTGCGTCGTAGTGGAGCAGATGGCCTCTCTACTCCACCCACTGTGCAGGGGGGGGCGCATGCGTAGCCCAGCCCCCGAGCGTCTGAGGTTGCATCCCGACCCCGCTGGGGTGCAAGAGATCCAGTGGTTGCTACCGTCGTTTCACCAAGTCCCCGAGGCTGTCCAGAAGGAGCTTCTCCGCGATCTGGACGGTCTGGTTGCGCGCCTCTCCGACTGTCGTTTGTGCACCGCATCCGCCGCAGGTGATGGTGTCCTCCTCCTGCAGCTCCCGCCCGGCTGGGTAAGCGAACTGCGTGCCCTGGCAATGCGCGCAAATCAAGCCAATGGAATGTGTGGTCATGGAGGTCCTCATGCGAAGTGAAGTTGTGGAAAACCCATCTTCGCATGGGGTGCCTGCCATGCGGGCGCAGGAGTCTCGGAAGGAGCCTACCCATGCGTAGTTCATTTTTCTGCACATCAAGCCCTGGTCTCAGAAGCCGAGTGTGGTTTTCACTACCTCAATTGCTGAGGGGGCCTTTTCCAACCCTAGGTCCAAAAGCTTCATTGCAAGGTGTTTGGTCGCTTCCCCTGGCAGCTCGCGAAGTGCCTCTATCCAACGCTTCTTCTCAGCGGGTTCCAAGTCCATGTCCTGGATGCGTAGGGCCACGAGGTCTTTGATGGTGTCGTCATGAAGCTTCACTGTCACAACACCAAGAATTGCTGTCAGGCCGCCATCGTTGGCCATGAAGTCCATGCCCTTGTGGGTCGCCTCGTAGCCACTGATCAGCCACGCACCGCTCATCGACCGATCCGCGTGGAATTTGATCAATCCGTGAGCATCCAGATAGGCCAGATTGGCAATGGTCTTGTCC
>NZ_JBGFFF010000112.1:0-15645 GCF_056175785.1 Acidovorax sp. LjRoot204 | reverse complement strand
GGGTACAGAAAGCGCCCCCTTCAGGTCCGTAAGTGCGGCCGCCACGGCAGCGTTCTGGGGGCTTACCTGGGTGAGTGCTTTGTGAGCGGAATGGCTCGCCGCTTGTGATGCGCCCAACGAGAGATAAACAGTTGCTGCTGTAGTGAGTAGAAATTTGTTCACTTGATGTTCTCCAGAAGCGCTGCTTCCTTCTTTCTGCGGGTTGGGAAAACATCGCCGAAGTTCCTCAAGATTTTTGCTGCTTCCGTCCAATCCTGTTTTGTGACGGCTGCCCAGAACTTCGGTGTCGCTGCATCCAGATTTTTCCCGTATTGGAAGGATACCGACGCGATCACGGTTTGAGCCTCTGCTGGCAAATCTATAAAGCTTTTTTCGCTAGAGGCTGCGTCGTATTTAATTTTTACCGTGGCCAAGTGAGCAGATTTAACAGCCTTGTCGATAGATTCTGCTTCGGAGGATGTGATTGTGAGCGGCGTTGTATCCAGCAGTTTCTTGGTGTCCTCCTTCTCGGCGCCGAGGTACGGTTTTAATTTTTCGATCAGGTTGGCAGGCAAGCCCAGTCGCTTCAAGTCTGCTTCTGACCGTTGGCCCAAGTCAAAACCGGTCGCAATCGTTACACCGCTTTTGCTCACCGCAGTTGCCGGAACGTAGCCACTAGTGGTGCGACCGCCCTCTAGGTCGCTCAGAAATGAATAGTCAATTAAGTCAGGCATTCTTGATTCTTGTTTTCGTATCTGTTTTTAAAGTGTGCGAGCAGATTTACTGATGTAGAGCCTCAAGTTGAGCCGTTACTGCGGACTCATCTGCACTATTCCTTGGCTCGCCCATCTGCTCAAATGGGCGTTGTGACGGAAGTACCCTCCCGCGCGGCGCATTGTTCTCTGTATTGATTCGATAACGCATCTCACGCAGCTTTATTTCGTCTCCAGTTGCAACGGCTACTGAGTGGTGGGCCGGGTGCAAAAAACGCATCGACGCCATTGCAATAGAGGCTAGGCGGCGACCGCTTCATTTGAAGCTGTACGGTGCGGTAGAACATCTGGTCACCTTGTCCCGCATTCAAAGGCAACGAGCGTTACATACGCTTCAGTTGATCAGCCTAAAAAGGCAACGTGTCTTGACATAGACGTTGGCGCTGTGAGTTCGATTGGAGAACCGACTGATGCCTTCGTATTTCAACGATATGGGAATGTTGGATCGCAGCTGCGAACTGCATCTGAGGCGGGTGCTGTACGGAGCACTGGACACAAAACGTTCAACGTATCGCACCAGCACAGATCTGGTTACTTAGACTCCATGCCCGGCTCGCGGGGCAAAGTCAGCGTGAAGCGCGACCCCTGGCCCTCCGCAGAGGATAGTGTGAGCGTGCCCCCCATCAGCACCGCCAACGCCCGCGACAACGCCAGCCCGAGGCCCGTGCCACCGTGCTGGTAGCTCACCTGGTCGTCGCCCTGGCGGAATTTTTCGAAGATCGTTTCGTGCAGGTGCGCCGGGATGCCCGGGCCGGTGTCCACCACATGAAAGCGGACGGCGTCGTTGCTGGCGTCCACTTCGATGGTGACCGAGCCTGCGGTCGTGAATTTCATGGCGTTGGACAGCAGGTTGTTGAGCACCTGCTTGAGCCGCAGTCCGTCACACATCAAAGTGTGGGGGGCGTCAGGGGCAATGCGCACATGGAGCGCCAGGTTCTTGTTGGCGGCCGTGACGGCAAAGAAGTCGGCGGTGGACTGAACAATCTCGGTCACGTTCTGTTCGGTGGGCATGTGGGGCATGGCACCTGCTTCCACCTTGGCCAGGTCCAGGATCTCGGTGAGCAGGGCGTTCAAGTGGTCTGCCGCCTTGCGGATCAGGCTGGCCTGTTCCTTGAAGCGGGGCTGCTCCAGCCGTAGCTCCATCAGTTCTGCGAAGCCGCGGATGCTGGTGAGGGGCGTGCGCAACTCGTGCGAGACGGCGGCCAGGAACTCGCTCTTGGCCTGGCTGGCCGAGCGGGCCTCGGCCTCGCTGATGCGCAGTGCGGCGTTGGTGCTCTCCAACTGGCGCACGCTGCGCACAAAGATCAGCGCTGCACCCACCAGCGCCACACTGAACAGCGCCATGGTGAACAGGGCCACATTGCGGCTAGCGCGCCATTCCTGCAAGGCCTCGTCGGTGCTGGTGGCCACCACCACCATCAGAGGGTAGGTGCCAACACGGCTGTAGGCATAAATGCGTTCGATACCGTCGATGCCGCTGGAGCGCACGTAGTGGCCGCTGGGGCCGCGTTCTTCTGCGTTGTTGTCCGGACTGCGCGGCACTACGCTTCCCATTCCGACGCTCTGTCCTCCCATCACTCTTGCTCGAATGGTGCGGTCGTTTCCGATAAGTGTCACGACGCCAGTTCGCCCCAATTGAACTCCGCGATAGACGTCCTCAAAGTAACCGGGGTTCACGGAGGCAACAATCACGCTGGCTACGCCACCGCCAGCGTCCTGAATCTTGCGCGACAACTGGATGGTGGCCTTGCCGGACACCTTCCCAATCACGGGCTTGCCCACAAACAGTCCGCTAGGCGTCTGCTGCAGACGTACCGTCTCCGACGCGGAGGGATGGAGGTGCACTTGCACATGCTCACGCTCGGACAGGTCAACGTGACCCGTTTTCTCGCCGGTGGGGTCGATGTTGCTTCCAACGAACCGGCCGTCGGAGCCGACCAGTGAGAGCTGAGTCAGGATCAAGGGGGCAAGCCCGGTCTCGTTGGCGAACCGCGTGAAGTCTGCCTTTTCAAAGTCGTTGGCCAGCACAGTGTCACGCATGCGAAGGGTCGCCTGGTCTACGGCCGCCATCACCCGTACGGTCTGTTCGCCCAGGCTCAGCGCGAGATTGCTGTTCTGGCGAACCTGCGCGTTCATGGCATCGCGCCGTGACACATCCATAAGCAGAGCCACCGTACCCCAGGCCATGGTCAAGACCAAGGCCGTACCCCATGTCACCATGGCACGCAAAGGCAGGCTGGATGGCCGCTTGAGGTGCGGTGCCGCACTGCTGGTGGCAGAACGCTCGGGGGCGGTGGCGGAGGGCGGTTTAGGGGCCGTCATGGGCAAAATGTTTCCAAGCGCAACGATAGCCATCATAGGCGCGCACTGCGCCCTGGTCACTAGCGGCTGYTGCGCCACTGCGGTCCTTGCAGTTTCGTACCCAGCCTGCGCCACCCCAGTATGACGCCTGTCACGCTCATCACCGCCCCACCCAGGCTCAGCGCGATGAGCATCACATCCCAGAGCGGTCTGCGCTCCAGCAGCGGCAGCCAGTCCCAGCTGTGCAGCATGGCAAACAGCCAGCGGCTCGTGCGGCGGTGGCTGTCGGTGCGGCCCAGTACGGCGCCTGTGTGCGGGTCGATGTGCACCCAGGTGGCGTGCGGGTCGTCGAACACCACGCGAAGCGCGGGCAAAGGCTTCTCGGCGCCGCCAGTCATGGTGTGGGCAGCGCGGTCGTAGTAGTGCAGATCGTAGGCGGTCAGGGTGTCGGTGCGCACCACCGCGTGGGGCAACAGGCGCGCGGCGGCTTCGGCCACAGCACCTGGGGCCCACACGTGCGCGGCGGCGGAGATGGCGTCCAGCACCGTCGGGGCGCCTGTGGGGCTGTGGGCCAGCACCAGCGTGTGGCCGGCATGGCGCACCCACCGCAGTTCACGGGTGTAGGGCGACGCCGCAGAGAGCAAGGCTTGCACCGCTGCTGCCTGCGCGGGCACTTGCAGGGGCCCGCCATTCATGGCCTGCTGGCGCAGTGGCATTGCGCCGCTGTCGAAAATTTTCCACGGGTTCATGGACATGAGGCCGCTGAAGATCCAGGTGAACGTGATGACCGCAAATACCAGCCCAAACACATGGTGCCAGCGCATCATGTAACCCCTGTACGGCGTGCGCGCGCCCGTCTTGTACCGGCCCCGGAAGCGCCAGCGCAGCACGCCCACCACCGTGCCCGTCACCGCGAGCACGATGCCTGCGATGGACAGCCAGTTCACGATGTCCGTCCAGTAGTCATTGAAGACATTGCCCCGGAAGGGGTAGAGCCAGTGGATCCAGGCGCCTGCGTAGTTCCAGGCGCGTTCCTGCCGCGGTGCATCGCGCACCACCTCGCCGGTGGTGCCCGACACATAGACCACGGTGCCCGCGCTGTCGCCCAGGTGCAGGCGGTGCAGGGGGCGGTGCACATCGAGTGCGCGCGAGTGGGTGAAGGCGTCCTCGTCGATCATGCCCTGGTAGTCGATGGACGGGTTGGCTTGCTGCGCAAAGGCGCGGGCCGAGGCGATGGCGTGCGTGGCGTCCACACGCTGCAATCGCTCGCCGGTGATGGCGTCGATGACCGCAGGCGCCGGTGCCCTGCGCGGGCTTGGTGCGGTGTCGCCGGTGGGTGCTGCGGGCACCATCACGTACACGGCACGCCCGCCGGTGGCCACCGCCAGCCGCAGGTCCTGCAGCGGGCCTACCAGGCCCGCGCGCTGCAGGGCATCGGCGGGTTCCAGCAGGCGCTCGGGGCCTAGCATGGTGCTGCGCAGGGGCGGCAGATGGGCAAGGCGCTCGGCCTGGGTGAGCTTTGGGTAGCCCACGTACATCATCACCACGCCCGAGACGAACCACATGGCGAAGAAGGCGCATAGCAACACGCCCAGCCAGCGGTGGACGAGGTACAGCCAGCGTTTGGCGTGTGGMATGTCCGGTGCTCCGCCTGCGTCAGAACGCGGTGTGCAGCGTCACGTCCAGCGTGCGCGGTGCGCCCAGGTAGACCTGGTCGCGCGTCTCGGCCGCGTAGATGCGGTCGGTGGCGTTGCGCACGCGGGTGGTGAGCGTGGTGGTCTTGTTGATCTTCCAGGCCAGGCCCAGGTCCAGCAGCGTGTACGACGGCCAGAACTTGGTGTTGGCTGCGTTGCCGTACACCTTGCCCACATGGCGCACGCCCACGCTGGCCGTGACGGTGGGCGTGATCGCGTACGAGGCCCACAGATTGGCCACTTGCTGCGGCACCAGTTGCGGCACGTTGCCCGCGCGCGAGACGCCGCCCTGCACAAAATTCTCATATCGCGCGCGGATCAGCGACAGGTTGCCCTGCAACTGCCATTGCGGCGTGGGGCGGATGCCGGCCGATAGCTCGATGCCCTTGGACGACTGCTCGCCCACCAGCACCGTGACGTTGGGGTTGGACGGATCTTGCGAGGCGATGTTCTTGCGGCGGATGTCAAACACCGCCACCGTGGCGCTGCCTTTTCCGTCCCAGAAGTCAAACTTGCTGCCCACCTCGACCTGGCGGCCGGTGGTCAGCTCGCTGTTGTTGCGCACATCGGCAAACGAGGCCGAAGCCAGCGAGCCCGAGGGTGGGTCTGCCGCGTTGGAGGCCTGCGCATACAGGTTGGCGCCGGGCGCAATCTCCCACACCACGCCCAGACGGCTCGTGGTGGGGTGGTAGCTGCGGCTGAAGGTGGCCGGTGCTGCGGCCGTCACGGCACGGCGGTTCACCAGGTCGAGGTCGATGCTCTCGTGCCGCAGCGCGGTGACGAGGTTCACGCCGGAGGCCACCAGGGTGCGGTTTTCCAGGTACAGCGCGGTGTTGGTGATTTTGTTGTCCTTGTCCGGGTTCAGGACGGGCGACATGCCGGGGATGTCGAAGAAGTTCTCGGTGGAAAAGTGGTAGGGATTGACCGTGCTCACCGTGACCGAGGGGCCGAAGGGGAAGCGCGTCTGCTTGTTCACGCTCACATCGAGGCCAAAGGCCCAGTCGCTCTTTCGGCCTGCGAGCTGGCCCTGGTAGGTGCCCTCCAGCCGGTCGCCCACCAGCGTCTGGTCGTGGCGCTGCAGGTAGGGCGAGGCGCGGGTGACGGCTGTGTTGCTTGCGTTGAAGGTGTAGGTCTCCACGTTGCGATAGTCGCGCAGGGCGTCGTACACGTAGAACGTGTTCTTGAGCTGCAGCGCATCCGACGCGCGCCACTGTGCCACCGAGCGCAGCCACTGCACGCGGTGCTCGTACATGCCGTCGGCGCTGTTGTAGTTCTTGAAGCGCGTGGCCGGGTCGATATGCAGCGCGCCCACGGCGGGGTTCAGCACCGGCGTGCCCCAGTAGGGGCGGTCCACATGGTCCTTCTGGTATTCGTAGGCCAGCGTGTGGCTGAAGCCGCCGCCCAGGTCCGACAGCAGCGAGGTGGCGAGCTGGGTGGACTGGGTTTTTGTGCCCTCGGTCCAACTGCCCGCGTTGCGGTGGTTGAGGTCGATGCGAGCGTAGTGCGCTGGGGCGGCAGTGCTTTCGCCGCCCGCGACGAGGCGGTTCAGGCCCACCGACACTTCCTTCAGGTCGTAGGAGCCCAGGCGCAGTTGGCCCTCGGCAAAGTCGCTGCGCTCGGCCGTCTTGGTGATGTAGTTGATGGAGCCACCCACGCCGCCCGAGCCGTACAGAAAACTCGACGCGCCGCCGATGGCCTCGACGCGGTCGTAGATCCAGCTATCGACCGCGCGCGTGGCGCTGCCATATTGCGGATTGATGCCGTTGTAGAGCTGTGCCACGGAGTTGCTGGTGAAGCCCCGGTAGTGCGCAGACATCGAACCAGGTGCGTTGTGTGCCACCACGCCCGGCACGGCGCGCAGGATTTCCTGCGTGTCCTGCGCGCCGCGTGCGTCGATGGTGGCGCGGTCCACCACGGTGACGGCGGCGGGGTTCTCGCGCGCTGTCAGGCCCAGGCGGCTGCYGGTGTCCACGGGCGTGTCCAGGTTGAGCTTGCCGTTGGGAGATGCGGCGGCATCGACCACATCCACGGCCTGCATTGTGGGTGTAGTGGGCTGCTGTGCATGGGTGGCGACCGAGGCCAGCGCGCAGGTGGCGAGCACGCCCAGGCACAAAGGGGAAAGGGGCAGGCGCGGCAAGGCTGCAGCGCTGCGCGAAGCAAAGGAAATACGGGACATGAAAACGCTCTTGTCTTGAGGCGACAGCGCAACCGGGCCCGCGTGGGGTGCACGCAAGGCTGCGCCATCTGGAAACCAGCGGGAACAAGGCAGCATCCGACCACCAGGTACCGGGCACTGCCAACAAGCTTCAGATCAAGAGCGCGACGGGGGCCCGCGTGCGGGCAGGGGGGCTGCAGTGGCGGCCGCAATGCGGGCGGCCTCGACGGGCTGCAGCGCATGGGCCAAGGGATGGGGTGGCAGCACGGCGGCGACCGGGGTGGGGGGCGGCGCGCTGGGAGTGGCGCACAAGGGGCAGTCCATGCCCATCGCGCCCATTTCGACGGTGCCGTCGTCGGTCTGCACCAGCAGCTTGATGGCGCCGGTGCCCGAGCAGATCACCTCAAAGGCCTGGGGGTGCACCAGTGGCGATGCAATGGCCACCCCCATCGACGCCACGAACCATGCGAGCACCCACAGGCGCAGCGCAGAGAAGGTTCGGAGGGCGGTCATGGGGCGCGATGATAGCGGCTGCCATCGTGGCCGGAATCAAGCGGCGCAGAGCCGATAGATTGTTTTGCTATACAAATAATAGCTATTGGCGCATGATTCACTAGCGCTTGCGGCCGCTGTGGCTGAAAAACCGTTGGTGAATGACCTGTGCGGGCCGGCGCGGTGCAGGCGCCTGGCCCCGCCACTCCGGGGCTGGAGTGGCGTAGCGGGCGCAGGCTTGTGTCGCGTCCGCCTCAGGCCTGCGTGTACGCGGTCTTCACCGTGGTGTAGAACTCTGCCGCGTAACGCCCTTGCTCACGCGGGCCGTAGCTGCTGCTCTTGCGGCCGCCGAACGGCACGTGGTAGTCCACGCCCGCTGTGGGCAGGTTCACCATCACCATGCCGGCCTGGGCGTGGCGCTTGAAGTGCGTGGCGTGCTTCAGGCTGGTGGTGGCGATGCCGCTGGCCAGGCCAAACGGCGTGTCGTTGGCCAGGGTCAGCGCCTCTTCGTAGTTCTTGGCGCGCAACACGCTCACCACGGGGCCGAAGATTTCTTCGCGGTTGATGCGCATGCCGGGCGTGGTCTCGGTGAACAGGGCGGGGCGCAGGTAGTAGCCGGGCGCGCCGTCGGCGTTCTTCTCCAGGGCTTCGCCGCCGTAGGCGAGCTTGGCGCCCTCCTGCTGGCCGATGCCGATGTATTCCAGGTCCTGTGCGAGCTGGCGGTCGTCCACCACGGGGCCGATGTCGGTGCCGGCCTTGCGGGCGTCGTCCACCTTCAGGGTCTTCATTTTCTCGACCATGGCGGCCACGAAGCGGTCGTGGATGCCTTCGGTCACGATCACGCGGCTGCTGGCGGTGCAGCGCTGGCCGGTCGAGAAGAACCCGCTGTTGATGGCGGCGCCCACAGCAACGTTCAGGTCCGCGTCGTCCAGCACCACAAACGGGTTCTTGCCGCCCATCTCCAGCTGCACCTTGGCGCCACGTGGCACGCAGGCCGCTGCCACGCGCTGACCGGTGCCGACCGAGCCGGTAAAGCTCACGCCCGCAATGCGCTCGTCTTCCAGCAGCACGGCGCCCACGTCCGAACCCCGGCCCATCACCAGGTTGAACACACCAGCGGGCAGGCCCGCTCGGTGCAGGATGTCGGCCAGCGCCCAGGCAGAGCCCGGCACCACCTCGGCGGGCTTGAAGACCACCGTGTTGCCGTAGGCCAGGGCCGGGGCGATCTTCCAGGCCGGGATGGCGATGGGGAAGTTCCACGGCGTGATGATGCCGATGGTGCCCAGCGGCTCGCGGGTGATCTCGATGCCCACGCCGGGGCGCACGGACGGGATCATCTCGCCACCGGGGCGCAGCGCCTCGCCCGCAAAGAACTTGAAGATGGCGGCCGCGCGGCCCACTTCGCCAATGGCTTCGGGCAGGGTCTTGCCTTCCTCGCGGGCCAGCAGGTCGCCCAGCTCGGCCTTGCGGGCAATGATCTCGTTGCCCACCGCGTCCAGGATGTCAAAGCGCTGCTGGGGCGTGGACAGGCTCCAGGCCGGGAAGGCCGCGTGCGCTGCAGCGACGGCGTCGAGTGCCTGCTCGCGGCTGGCCACGGCGTAGTCGCCGATCACGTCGCGCGTGTCGGAGGGGTTGGTGTTCTGGTACGTGCGGACGCCTTCGGTCCAGTTGCCGGCGATCAGGTTTGCGTGCATGGCGGTGGTGGTGTGAAAGGGTGGGTGGTTGAAGAAATTCGAATCACAGCCCCGGTGGCGGGGCTGCGTGGCCAGGAGCGCTGGCCGCTACAGGGGCTGCCCATTCAGGCAAGGCCGCACGCCATGGCATGGCCGCTGCGGATTTGTTGTTGTATGTCATCGTACAACATCAGTGCATTTTTGGGCACCCCGGGTAACTACTCATGGGATCACTTCCTGCCGGCTGAGCCCGCAGGGTGCCTCGGACCCGCAGGGCGACAGGTCGGCGCATGGGGTGGGGCGCATCGACACGACCCCTGGCCTTCAGCCAGCCTCGGCCTGTGCACGCCGGCGGCGTTCACGGCTGTTGGCCAGGTGGGTGCGCATGGCTGCACGGGCTGCGTCGGGGTCCTGGCCCACGATGGCGTCGTAGATGCTCTCGTGCTCGCCATTGACCCGGCGCAGGTACTGTCTGCGTTCGTCGTTGGGGGCTTCGACCGAATCCAGCCGCGCGCGCGGAATGATCATGCTGCCCAGTGTGCCCATCAGCTCGGCGAAGTGGCTGTTCTGCGTGGCGCGGGCGATCTCCAGATGGAACTGGAAGTCCGCCGCCACCGCGTCGCGCCCGGCGTCCACGGCCGCCGCCACGGTGTCCAGCGCCTCGCGCATGGTCTTGAGGTTGGCGGGCGTGCGGCGCTGCGCGGCCAGTGCGGCGGCCTCGGTTTCTACGCCGATGCGCAGTTCCAGCACCGCAATCACGTCACGCAGGGTGCTGAACTGGTCGGGCGTGATCTTGAAGCCCGGGGCCTGCCCAAGGCCCAGCACAAACGTGCCGATGCCATGCCGTGTCTCCACCAGGCCCGACGCCTGCAGCTTGGAAATGGCCTCGCGCACCACCGTGCGGCTGACGTTGAACTCGGCCATGATCGCGGCCTCTGTGGGCAGCTTGTCGCCCAGTGCCAAGCGCCCGTCGCGGATGCGGTCACCCAGGGAGTCCACCAGCTCCAGGGCCAGGGTGCGGGGCTTGCGGCGTGGGGCGATGTCGATGCTCATGTCTCGGTGTTATCCCTATGTGTTGGACGGGTTGAAAGGAGTACATTGCCTCCTCGTTGTATGACAACTGATGACGTTCAACTGCGTGTAACGCCACTGTACCAAGAACCTCCGCAAAAGCCATGCCCTGTCACCCGACACCGATCCGTTTTCAACGCTTGTTATTGACCGGGGCCGCTGGCGGACTGGGGCGTGAATTGCGCACGCGCCTGAAGGCGTACTGCACCACCTTGCGCCTGTCCGACATCGCCGACCTGGGCAGCGAGGCGCCGGGCGAAGAACTGCGCCCCGCGCGGCTTGAAGACGCCAGTGCCATGTTGCCGCTGCTCGAAGGGGTGGACGCCGTGGTGCACCTGGGGGGCGTGTCCACCGAGCAGCCCTGGGACCCCATCTTGCAGGCCAACATCGTGGGGGCATACAACCTCTATGAGGCCGTTCGCAAGCAAGGCGTCAAGCGCGTGGTGTTTGCCAGCTCCAACCATGTGACCGGCTTTTACCGCCAGGACGAAGTGGTGGGGCTGCGCGACCCAGCGCGGCCCGATGGCCTGTATGGCCTGTCCAAGGCGTTTGGCGAGGACCTTTCGCGCTTCTACTTTGACCGCTACGGCATCGAAACCGTGTGCCTGCGCATCGGCTCCTCCTTCCCCGAGCCGCGCAACCGCCGCATGCTGGCCACCTGGATGGGCTACGACGACCTGGAGCGCCTGGTCATGGCCAGCCTCACAGCGCCGGTGGTGGGCCACAGCATCATCTATGGCATGGGCGACAACACCACCATCTGGTGGGACAACACACTCGCCCGCCACATCGGCTACCGCCCGCAGGACAGCTCCGAGCCCTTCCGCGCCAAGGTGGAGGCTGCAGACCCGCAGCCCGATCTGACGGACCCGGCCGTGATCTACCAGGGCGGGCCGTTTGTGCGCACCGGTCCGTTCGAGTGAGTGGGGCCATGGAACTCCTGTTGCCTCACCACCAGGACCAGGTGGGCGAAAGCCCCCTGTGGAGCACTGCCGAGCAGGCGCTGTACTGGGTGGACATCGAAGGCCGCGCGCTGCGCCGCCTGCGCTGGGCCGACCGGCAACTGATGAGCTGGGCGACGCCGGAGCGGCTGGCCTGCATTGCGCTGCATGCCAGCGGCGGGCTCATCGCAGGCATGGACACGGGCATCTTCCACCTGCAGCCTGCCGATGACGGCACTTTGGTCTGCACCCTCATCTCTGCCGTGCAGCACCCGCAAGCTGGCATGCGCTTCAACGACGGGCGCTGTGACCGCCAGGGTCGCTTCTGGGCCGGCACCATGGTGCGCGACATGTCGCAGGCGCAACCCGCTGGCGGCCTGTACCGGCAGGACGCGCGCTGCCTCTCGGCGCCGCTGATCGAAGGCCTGGTCACCCAGAACGGCCTGGCGTTCAGCCCCGATGGCGCCACCATGTACCTCAGCGACAGCCACCCCAGCGTGCAAAAGATCTGGTCGCTGGACTTGCACGAAGACGGCAGCCTGGGGCCGCGCCGTCTGTTGGTGGATATGCGCGAGCTGCCCGGCCGGCCGGACGGTGCGGCCATCGACACCGATGGCTGCTACTGGATCTGCGCCAACGACGCTGGCATGGTGCATCGCTTCACCCCATCGGGCGTGCTGGACCGCTCGCTGGCCCTGCCGGTCAGCAAGCCCTCGATGTGCAGTTTTGGCGGGCCCGACATGGACCTGCTTTTCATCACCTCCATCCGCCCCGGCCAGCCGCAGGGCAACGATGTGGCCCATGGCGGCGCGGTCTTCGTGACCCGCCCGGGCGCCCAAGGGCTCGCAGAGGCCTCGTACCCGCCCGCCTGAGCGCGGCACCCCAACCGATTCAACCCCGGAGACAAAGCACCATGAACGTTCCACACCTCTTTGGCCGCGTGGCCATCGCCGCTGGCATCTTGCTCGGCAGCCTGGCCGCGCAGGCCACCGAGTTCCGCTCGTCGGACATCCACCCCGAGGACTATCCCACCGTGCTGGCCGTGCGCCACATGGGCGAGACGCTGTCCAAGGCCACCGGTGGCAAGCACAGCATCAAGGTCTACGCCAAGGGGTCGCTTGGCATCGAGAAGGACACCATCGAGCAGACCAAGCTGGGGGCGATTGCCATGACGCGCGTGAACGTCGCGCCCATGAACAACATCTGCCCCGCCACCATGGTGCCCACCATGCCCTTCCTGTTCCGCGACAAGGAGCACATGCGCAAGGTGCTGGATGGCGCCATTGGCGACGAGATCCTGAAGGACTGCGAATCGCAGGGCTTCGTGGGCCTGGCGTTCTATGACAGCGGCGCACGCTCGATCTACACCGTCAAGAAACCCATCAAGACCCTGGCCGACGTCAAGGGCCTGAAGGTGCGCGTGCAGCAGAGCGACCTGTGGGTGTCCCTGCTCGAAGCCATGGGCGCCAACGCCACCCCCATGCCGTTCGGCGAGGTCTACACCGCGCTCAAGACCGGCCTGGTGGACGCTGCCGAAAACAACTACCCCAGCTACGAAAGCTCGCGCCACTTCGAAGTCGCCAAATACTTCAACAAGACCGAGCATTCCATGGCGCCCGAGATCCTCTTGTTCAGCAAGCGGGTGTGGGACACCTTGAGCGCTGACGACCAGAAGGCCATCCGCGCCGCCGCCAAGGAGTCGGTGGGCTACATGCGCAAGATCTGGGACGAGCGCGAAGAGAAATCCCTGGCCACGGTGAAGGCTGGCGGCGCGCAGGTGGTGGATATCGACAAGGTGGCCTTCAAGGCTGCCATGAAGCCGGTGTACGACAAGTTCCTCAAGGACCCCAAGCTGCAGGACATGGTCAAGCGCATCGACGCGGTGCAATAAGCCATAAGCCAGAGCCTCCAGGGCAGGCGGGACCGGGAACAGCTCGCCGCCTGCCCGTTTCCAGTTGTTGTTGTTTTTGAATGTCCACTATGTACACGCGACTCTGCGCTTTCATTGCGCGCGCCTGCCTGAAGCTCGGGGTAGGAGGGCTCGTCCTGCTGGTTTGCGCCGTGCTCTACCAGGTCATAGGCCGCTATATCTTCAATGACACTCCCACCTGGGCCGAGAGCGGCGCGGTGCTGCTGGTGCTTTACGTGACCATGCTGGGCATGGCTGTGGGCGTGCGTGATGCGGGCCACATCGGTCTCGAATCGTTCCTGGTGCTGGCGCCCGATTGGCTGCGCACCAAGCTCGAGCTGCTGATCCACGCGCTGGTGCTGCTGTTCGGCATCGTCATGGCCTGGAACTGCGGCGTGCTGGCCGAATCGGTGGCACCGTACAAGATCCCCACGCTGGGCATCTCCGAAGCCTTCAAGTACGTGCCGCCCGCTATGGCTGGCGTGCTGGTGGCCATGTTCTCGCTGGAACACATCATCGCCATCTTGCGTGGCACGGAAGTAGAGCCCGCCTGGCATTGAGCGGCCTCACTGTCCCTCCGCCCCCTAACGTCCCTACAAAGATTCCACCATCATGGCGTTGACCATCCTGTGCGTGAGCTTCACGCTGCTGCTGCTGCTGGGCGTGCCCGTGGCCTTCTCGATCGGCCTGTCCTCGCTGGCCACCATCCTGTACGAAGGCCTGCCCCTGGCCGTGGGTTTCCAGCAAATGATTTCGGGCATGAACCCGTTCTCGTTCCTGGCCATCCCGTTCTTCATCTTTGCCGGCGAGATCATGATGTACGGCGGCATCGCCGACCGCATCGTCAACTTTGCCAAGAGCGTGGCGGGCCATGTGCGTGGCGGCCTGGGCATGAGCAATGTGCTGGCCTGCACGCTGTTTGGCGGYGTCTCGGGCTCGCCSGTGGCSGACGTSTCGGCCATGGGCGCCGTGCTCATCCCGCAGATGAAGAAGGAGGGCTACCACGCYGACTACGCGGTSAACGTGACSACCCACGCCTCGCTCGTGGGCGCGCTCATGCCCACCTCGCACAACCTCATCATCTTCACGCTGGCGGCTGGGGGCAAGGTAAGCATTGCGGCGCTGATCCTTGCAGGCATCGTGCCGGCCCTGTTGCTGACCATTTGCAACCTGGCTGCCGCCTATTTCGTGGCTGTCAAGCGCGGCTACCCCGCAGGCACTTTCCCGGGCTGGGAGATTGTTTGGATCTCGTTCCGCGCCTCCGTCCCGGGCCTGGCCGTGGTGGTCATCATTATTGCAGGCATTTTGTCGGGGGCGTTTACGGCGACGGAGTCGGCGTCGGTCGCAGTGCTGTGGGCGCTGATTCTGTCGGTCTTCGTCTACAAGAAGCTCACGCGCGAGCAGTTCCTCAAGGCCGCGTCCAAGGCCGTCAAGACCACGGGCACAGTGCTGCTGCTCATCGGCATCTCGTCCATGTTCGGCTACCTCATCGGCCTCTACGGTGTGGCCGAGCTCACGGGTGATGCGCTCAAGTCCATGAGCACCTCGCCCTGGGTGATCTTCCTGTCGGTGAACATCATCCTGTTCGTGCTGGGCACCTTTCTCGACATGGCGGCCACCATCCTTATCTGCACGCCCATCTTTTTGYCGATCTGCCAGCAGTTCGGCATGAGCACGGAGCAGTTCGGTATCGTCATGCTGATCAACTGCGCGCTGGGCCTGAACACCCCTCCCGTGGRCACCACGCAGTTCATCGGCTGCACCATCGGGGGCGTGTCGGTGGGCGAGGTGATGAAGACCATCTGGYCGTTCTACAGTGCGCTCATCGTGGCGCTGATGCTGGTGACCTATGTGCCCCAGTTCTCGATGTGGCTGCCAGACCTGGTGCTCAAGGGCGGCGGCTGACCCGGCAGGAGTGATGGCTCGGCCACCGGGCGGATTGAAACCCGCGTACCTTGTGAATTGAACGGACCTATGCGACAAGCTCTCACCATCCGCATGCATGCCCAGGACAATGTCGCCATCGTCGCCAACGACGGTGGTCTGCCTGCGGGCACCCTGTTGCCGGACGGTGTGCCGGGCGCTGGCATCACGCTGCGCGACAAGGTGCCGCAGGGCCACAAGGTGGCGCTGGCGGACATCTCTGAAGGCGGCGTGGTGCGCCGCTACAACGTGCCCATCGGCTATGCGCTGAAAGACATCCCCGCAGGCAGCTGGGTGCATGAGCGCCTGCTGCAGATGCCCTCGGCCCGTGCGCTGGAGGGGCTGCCCATGGCCACGGTGCAACCGCCGGTGCTTGAACCCCTGACGGGCTACACCTTCGAGGGCTATCGCAACGCCGATGGCTCGGTGGGCACGCGCAACATCCTGGCCATCACCACCACCGTGCAGTGTGTGGCCGGTGTGGTGGCGCAGGCCGTGCGCCGCATTAAGGCCGAGCTGCTGCCTTTGTTTCCCCATGTGGACGATGTGATCGGCCTGGAGCACACCTACGGCTGCGGCGTGGCCATYGATGCGCCCGACGCCRTCATCCCSATCCGCACGCTGCGCAACATCAGCCTCAACCCSAACTTYGGSGGCGAGGTSATGGTSRTCAGCCTGGGCTGCGAAAAGCTGCAGCCCGACCGCCTGCTGCCCCCGGGCAGCTTCCCCATCAC
>NZ_JBGFFF010000111.1:0-15755 GCF_056175785.1 Acidovorax sp. LjRoot204 | reverse complement strand
CCCTTACAACTTCTCCGCAGGCCCCGCCGCCATCCCCTCCGAAGTCCTGCAACAAGCCGCTGCCGAGATGCTGGACTGGCACGGCAGCGGMATGRGCGTGATGGAAATGAGCCAYCGCGGCAAGGAGTTTCTGTCCATCTACGAAAAGGCGGAAACCGACCTGCGCGAGCTGCTGGCCGTGCCGTCGCATTTCAAGATCCTCTTCATGCAAGGTGGTGGCTTGGCCGAAAACGCCATCGTTCCGCTCAACCTGTCGCGTGCCGGCGTGGTCGATTTTGTGGTGACCGGCAGCTGGAGCCAGAAGTCGCAAAAGGAAGCACGCAAATATGCGTCCGAAGTCAACATCGTTGCCACGGGTGAAGAGACGGGCTATACCACCGTGCCGGACCCAGCTTCGTGGACGGTGAGTCGGGGCGCGAGCTACCTGCACCTGTGCAGCAACGAAACCATCCACGGCACCGAGTTCCACCAGCTGCCCGACCTCAAGGCGCTGGGCAGCGATGCACCGCTGGTGATCGATTTCTCCTCGCACGTGGCCTCGCGGCCCGTGGACTGGAGCCGTGTGGGCTTGGCTTTTGGCGGCGCTCAAAAGAACCTGGGGCCCGCAGGCCTCACGCTGGTGATCGTGCGCGACGACCTGCTGGGCCATGCCCTACCCGCCTGCCCCAGCGCCTTCGACTACAAAATCGTGGCCGACAACCAGTCCATGTACAACACGCCGCCCACTTGGGGCATCTACGTCGCTGGGCTGACCTTCCAGTGGCTCAAGCGCCAGACCGAAGGCAGCCTGACTGGCGTGGCCGCCATGGAGCAGCGCAACATYGCCAAGGCCASGCTGCTGTACAACGCCATCGACCAATCACAGCTGTACGTCAACAAGGTGGCGGCCAACTGCCGCTCGCGCATGAACGTCCCGTTCTTCCTGCGTGACGAAAGCCGTAACGACGCCTTCCTGGCCGGCGCCAAGGAGCGCGGGCTGCTGCAGCTCAAGGGCCACAAGTCCGTGGGAGGCATGCGCGCCAGCATCTACAACGCCATGCCATTGGCGGGCGTGCAGGCGCTGGTGGACTACATGCGAGAATTTGAGCAAAAGCACGCCTGAGCGCGCACCCGACACGACAGCAACAAAAAACGGCTCCCAGAGCACGCACCGCTACCCCACCGTCCATGAACAATCCGCAAGCCTCACCCGACCTCGCCAGCCTGCGCGTGCAGATCGACAGCATCGACCAGCAACTGCTCACGCTGCTGAACCAGAGGGCGCTGGTGGCCGAACAGGTGGGTGAAGTCAAGAAACGTGAGGGCACGCCGTTCTTCCGCCCCGACCGTGTGGCGCAGGTCATCGACAAGATCACCAACGCCAACCCGGGCCCGCTCAAGGGTGCGCACGTGGCGGCGATCTGGCGCGAGATCATGTCTGCCTGCCTGGCCCTCGAATCACCCCAGCGTGTGGCCGTGCTGGGCCCCGAGGGCACGTTCTGCGAGCAGGCCGCGATTGAATTCTTCGGCGGTGCCGCCGACCTGATGTACTGCGCCAACTTCGACGAGGTGTTCCACGCCACAGCGGCGGGCAGTGCCCAATATGGCGTGGTGGGCGTAGAGAACTCCACCGAGGGCGTGGTCACCCGCTCTCTGGACTTGTTCCTGCACACCCCTACGCATGTGGTGGGCGAGGTCAGCCTGCTGGTGCGCCACAACCTGCTGCGCACCAGCAACTCGCTCGAAGGCATCGAGGTGGTGCTGGCCCATCCGCAGGCACTGGCGCAGTGCCAGGCGTGGTTGTCCAAGCACCTGCCGCACGCCGAGCGCCGCCCGGTGTCCAGCAATGCCGAAGGCGCGCGACTGGCCACCACCAACCCTGCCTGGGCGGCCCTCTCCAGCGAGCGTGCGGCCACTCAGTTCGGCTTGCACATCGTCTCCCATGCCATCCAGGACGACGCCTACAACCGTACCCGCTTCGCCATCATCTGCCTGCCACACACGCTGCAGACGCCGCCTCCTTCGGGCAAGGATTGCACCAGCCTCGTGGTGTCGGTGCCCAACCAGCCTGGCGCCGTGCATGACCTGCTGGTGCCGCTCAAGACGCACGGCGTGTCCATGACSCGSTTTGAGTCGCGCCCKGCSCGCACSGGCCAGTGGGAGTACTACTTCTACATCGAYCTSGACGGCCACCCCGCCCAGCCCCATGTGGCACGGGCGTTGGAAGAACTGCGCAGCCTGTGTGCGTTCTACAAGGTCCTGGGCACTTACCCCGTGTCATCCTGAGGAGCAGCCGCCATGTTTGAACAATTGGGACTGATCGGCTGTGGGCTCATGGGAGGCTCATTCGCCCTGGCCATGAAGAAGGCCGGGTTGGTCAAACGCGTGGTGGGCTACAGCAAGTCGCCCTCCACCACCGACCGCGCCCGCCAGCTGGGCGTGATCGACGTCGAGGCGCCTTCCGCGCTACTGGCCGTGGCGGGCGCCGACATTGTGCTGGTGGCAGTCCCCGTGGCAGCCACCGAGGCCACCCTCAAGGCCATCAAGCACCTTGTCACCCCCCAGATGCTCATCATGGACGTGGGATCGACCAAGTCCGATGTGGTGCAGGCCGCACAGCGTTCGCTGCGGGACCAGGTGGGCTCATTCGTGCCCGCACACCCCATCACGGGGCGGGAAGTGTCAGGTGTGGAACACGCCGAAGCCGACCTGTACAGCGGGCGCCAGGTGATCCTGACTCCCACCGAGCGCACCCTGACGGCCCAGCTGCAGGACGCCGAAAAGATCTGGACTGCGCTGGGCTGCCGCGTGACCAGCATGTCGCCGGAGTCGCACGACGCGGCCTTTGCCGCCGTCAGCCACCTTCCCCATTTGCTCGCGTTTGCAATGATGAACAGCATCACGGGCCAGACGCACGGTGACGACTTTCTGTCCCTCGCAGGCCCCGGATTCCGCGACTTCACCCGCATTGCCGCCAGCGACCCCAAGGTGTGGCGCGACATCCTGCTGTCCAACCGGGACGAGCTGATTGCCCAGTCCAAGCTGTTCCAGCAGGCCCTGCGCAACATCGAGCAGGCCATGGAAAAAGGCAATGCCCAGGCGCTTGAAGACATGCTGACCTTGGCCAGCGAAACCCGTGCGCATTGGCGCATGGGCGCGAAGAGAAAATAACCCCCTGAGTCGCCTGCGGCGCCTTCCCCCAAAGGGGACGCACTCGGTGGCCTGGCAAAGCCAGTTCCACGGGTGCACTGGGATGGGCCTGCGCCAGTAATGACGGGCGCTTGCACCAATGGACGAAAGACACTGATGTACAGCACCGCATTCCTCGATCTCCCCCCTTTGCAAGCCGCTGCAGGCGAAGTCCACCTGCCGGGCTCCAAGAGCATCTCCAACCGGGTGCTGCTACTGGCCGCGCTGAGCAACGGCACCACCACCGTGCACGACCTGCTGGCGTCCGACGATACGCGTGTGATGCTGGACGCCCTGCGCCAGATCGGGTGCACAGTGGATGAAGCGGGCAGCACCGTGCGCATCACGGGCCTGGGTGGCCGCCTGCCCCAATCCCCCGCCAAGCTGTTCTTGGGCAATGCGGGCACGGCCATGCGCCCGCTCACGGCGGCGCTGGCGCTGCTGGGCGGCGAGTTCGAACTGTCGGGCGTGCCGCGCATGCACGAGCGCCCCATTGGCGATCTCATCGATGCGCTGCGCCAGCTGGGCTGCCAGATTGACTACCTGGGCAACGACGGCTACCCACCGCTGCGCATCGCGCATGCCCAGGGGGTTCCTGCCCTGGCGCTGACAGAGCCCATCCGCGTTCGCGGCGATGTATCCAGCCAGTTCCTCACTGCCCTGCTCATGGCGCTGCCGCTGGCGGCCGGCGCGCAGGCCATCGTGATCGAGGTGGTGGGCGAGCTGATCTCCAAACCCTACATCGCCATCACGCTGCAGCTGCTGGCGCGGTTTGGCATCGTGGTCGAGCACCAGAACTGGCAGCGTTTCACCATCGCGGCGGGTAGCCGCTACCAGTCGCCCGGCAGTATTCATGTGGAGGCAGACGCCTCATCCGCTAGCTATTTCATAGCGCTTGGAGCAATAGCGACTCGCGCTACTGGCCAAAACGATGCCAAATCCGGCATCAAGATACAAGGCGTGGGCCTGAACTCGATCCAGGGCGATATTCGCTTTGTCGAAGCGGCCCGGGCCATGGGCGCGGTGATCACCGGGGGCCCCAACTGGCTGCAGATCGAACGCGGCGCCTGGCCSCTCAAGGCCATYGACCTGGACKSCAACCACATCCCYGATGCSGCSATGACGCTGGCCGTGATGGCSCTSTATGCCGASGGCMCSASCACSCTGMSCAACATCGCCAGCTGGCGSGTSAAGGAAACCGACCGCATCGMCGCCATGGCCACCGAGCTGCGCAAGCTCGGCGCCACGGTGGAGGAAGGTGCGGACTACATCCGCGTGACGCCTCCCGCCCAGTCCGCTGACTGGAAAGCCGCCAGCATCCRCACCTACGACGACCACCGCGTGGCCATGTGCTTCTCGCTGGCCGCCTTCAATCCGGCGCGTCTGCCGGTGCGCATCGAAGACCCCAAGTGCGTAGCCAAGACGTTCCCGGACTATTTCGAGGCGCTGTTCTCGGTCGCCCAGGTCGAAACCTCTCACATCCCGGTGATCTGTATTGACGGCCCGACAGCCTCGGGCAAGGGCACGGTGGCGGCGGCGGTGGCGCAACGGCTGGGCTATCGCTTTTTGGATTCCGGCGCGATGTACCGCATCACCGCCCTCGCCGCGCTGCGGGCGGGTTTCGCCATCGATGCGGACCACGAAGCTCGTATCGCCACCCTGGCCCAAACTCTGCCGGTGCGGTTTGAGGGCGGCAAGGTGTGGCTGGGCAGCGACGACGTGACCGAGGCCATCCGCACCGAAGAAGCCGGTATGAACGCGTCCCGTGTGTCCGCTCTGCCTGCCGTGCGCACGGCGCTGGTGGACCTGCAACACAGCTTCCAGCGCCTGCCGGGGCTGGTSGCCGATGGCCGCGACATGGGCACCGTGATCTTCCCCGAGGCCCCCTTGAAGGTGTATCTCACGGCCAGCGCCGCCTGCCGCGCAGAACGCCGTTATAAGCAGTTGATTTCTAAGGGTTTTTCGGCTAGTATCGAAGACCTTCGCGCAGATTTGGAGGCGCGCGACGCCCGGGACAGTTCCCGTAGCGTTGCACCCTTGAAGCCCGCGCAAGACGCTCTGGTCCTGGACAACTCCGATTTGACGATTGAACAAGCCGTCGAAAAGGTTTTGGCCTGGTGGCAGGAGCGCCAGCCCTTCGCAGCTTCTGCGCAGCGCTGACAATGTGGAGCCCTCGGGCTCCAGGCAGTGCCGAAAGGCCTTGCCACAGGCCCACGCAGCCCCCATCGCGCGTCAGCGCACAGGTTGTGTGGATCGATAACCTAACCCGCGGCTCTGCCGCAAAAAACCACCGCAAGCAGCTATAAAAACGGTAGCAATGGTGCTGCCGGAATCCTGTTTGTGGCAAGGAAACACATGTCCGAATCTTTTGCCGCCCTTTTTGAAGAATCCTTGCAGCGCACGGAAATGCGCCCAGGCGAAGTCATCACCGCTGAAGTCGTGCGCGTTGAGCACAACTTCGTGGTCGTGAACGCYGGCCTCAAGTCCGAAGCSTAYGTGCCGMTSGARGAGTTCAAGAACGACAAGGGCGAASTCGAAGTCCARGYSGGYGAYTTCGTKTCSGTKGCCATYGGCWSCRTYGAAAACGGCTACGGCGACACCATCCTSTCGCGCGACACCGCCAAGCGYCTSGCTTCSTGGMTSRSCCTGGARAAGGCCCTGGAATCSGGCGAMTTCGTCACYGGCACSACCAGCGGCAAGGTCAAGGGCGGCCTSACCGTKCTSGTCAACGGCATCCGCGCMTTCCTGCCSGGYTCGYTGATCGAYACSCGTCCGATCAAGGAYCTGACSCCGTACGARAACAAGACCMTSGAATTCAAGGTCATCAAGCTSGACCGCAAGCGCAACAACGTSGTGCTGWSSCGCCGYGCYGTGGTSGAAGCCWSCATGGGCGAAGARCGCGCCAAGCTGATGGAAACCCTGAAGGAAGGCTCCATCGTGCAAGGCGTGGTCAAGAACATCACCGAATACGGTGCGTTCGTGGACCTSGGYGGCATCGACGGCCTGCTGCACATYACCGACATGGCATGGCGCCGCGTGCGTCACCCCTCCGAAGTGGTGACCGCTGGCCAGGAAATCACYGCCAAGATCCTCAAGTTCGACACCGARAAGAACCGTGTCTCGCTGGGTCTGAAGCAAATGGGCGACGACCCATGGATGGGCGTGAACCGCCGCTACCCSCAAGGCACCCGCCTGTTCGGCAAGRTCACGAACATTGCCGACTACGGCGCRTTCGTSGAACTCGAACCCGGCATCGAAGGCCTGGTGCACGTSTCYGAAATGGACTGGACCAACAAGAACATCGCTCCCGCCAAGCTGGTTTCGCTGGGCGACGAAGTCGAAGTCATGGTTCTGGAAATCGACGAAGACAAGCGCCGTATCAGCCTGGGCATGAAGCAGTGCAAGGCCAACCCATGGCAAGAATTCGCRCAGRACACSAAGCGCGGCGACCGCGTCAAGGGYCCGATCAAGTCGATCACCGACTTCGGCGTGTTCGTGGGCCTGGCTGCCGGCATCGACGGCCTGGTGCACCTGTCTGACCTCTCGTGGAACGAACCCGGCGAAGCCGCTGTTCGCAACTACAAGAAGGGCCAGGAAGTGGAAGCGATCGTGCTGGCCGTGGACGTGGACCGCGAACGCATCTCGCTGGGCATCAAGCAGCTCGACRGCGAYCCRTTCACSACCTTCRYSACSGTGAACGACAAGGGCCAGAYSGTGACCGGCAAGGTCAAGACSGTKGACGCCCGYGGCGCTGARATCGACCTCGGCGAAGACATCRTMGGCTACCTGCGYGCTTCGGAAATCTCSCGCGACCGCGTSGAAGATGCCCGCAACGTGCTSAAGGAAGGCGACGAAGTCACSGCCRTSGTSGTGAACGTGGATCGCAAGACCCGCAACATCCAGCTGTCGATCAAGCAAAAGGACATGGCTGACGAACAAGGCGCCATGGCCAACCTGAGCCAGCAATCGAGCCGCGAAAGCGCCGGCACGACCAGCCTGGGCGCCCTGCTGCGCGCCAAGCTGGACAACTCGGAAAAGTAAAGCGCTGACCCGTTAAACGGTCAGACAGCGGGCGCCTCGGCGCCCGCTCTTTTTTCAGCCAAGACTGCCTATGTCCCAAGATTCCATGACCCGCTCWGACCTCGTCGAAGAACTSGCMGCSCGYTTCGSSCAGCTSACSCACCGCGATGCCGAATACGCCGTCAAGACCATYCTGGACGCSRTGRGCGASGCSCTGGTGCGYGGGCACCGSATCGAGATCCGSGGCTTYGGCAGCTTCTCGGTCAACCACCGCCCTCCCCGCATGGGCCGCAATCCACGCAGCGGCGAGGCCGTGGCCATTCCCGAAAAGCGTGTGCCCCATTTCAAGCCGGGCAAGGCCCTGCGCGAAGCCGTCGACAAACGCACGGCCGAAATGGAAGAAAAGGCACCGCCCGCAACGGGCACCCTGGGCAACTGATATCAAATTGATAGCAGCAAGCGCATGATTCACTAGCGCCTGCTGCCGTTTTGACTTGTATTGACCTGAGAGACGGCATCCACAGGCCCCCTGCGCCAAGCTCTTAGAATCGCCCCACCACTGGGGAGACCGATGAAATACCTCCTGTGGCTGCTCAAGGCAGCCATTTTTTTTACGCTCTTCGCCTTCGCGCTGAACAACCAGCAGGATGCGACCGTGCATTTCTTCTTTGGCACGCAATGGCGTGCGCCGCTGGTGCTGGTGGTGCTGACCGCATTTGCCGCAGGTCTGGTCGTTGGGGCCTTGGGCATGGTGCCGCGCTGGTGGCGCCACCGCAACGCTGCACGCCGCGCCCAGGCAGCAGTCGTGGTTGCACCAACGCCCGTAACGGCCCCCGCCGCCAGCGCCACCCCGGCAGCGCCCCCACCACGTCCTGACCTGCCTTCGATCCATGGAATTTGACCTGAGCTGGATACTGCTGGGCCTGCCCCTGGCGTTTGTGCTGGGCTGGCTGGCGTCGCGTTTTGACCTGCGCCAGCTGCGCGCCGAAAACCGCCGCGCCCCAAAGGCGTACTTCAAGGGTCTGAACTTCCTKCTCAACGARCAGCAGGACCARGCCATCGACGCCTTCATCGAGGCCGTGCAGAACGACCCCGACACSYMSGAGCTGCACTTCGCSYTSGGCAACCTGTTTCGCCGSCGSGGCGAATACSASCGTGCSGTGCGYGTGCACGAGCAYCTGCTSKSGCGCGGCGACCTGAGCCGYASYGACCGCGARCGCGCCCAGCAYGCGCTGGCGCTCGACTTCCTCAAGGCCGGGCTGCTCGACCGCGCCGAAGATGCGCTGCAGCGCCTGGAGGGCACCCCGTTCGAGGCCCAGGCCCGCCTGGCGCTGCTGGCCATCTACGAACGTTCGCGCGACTGGCCCCATGCCGCCACCATTGCCCGCAAGATGCACGACGCCGATCAGGGCGACTTCAGCACCCGGCAAGCCCACTACCTGTGCGAGCAGGCGCTGGCGCTGAGCGCGCAAGGCGACCTGCCGGGCGCTCAGGCCCTGCTGGACCAGGCAGTGGCCGCGGCTCCCGAGGCCGCGCGCGCGCGCATTGAACTGGCGCGCCTGCAACGCCTGATGGGTCAGCCGGCTGCCGTGCTGTCCACACTCAAGGCGCTGGGCGAGCGCAACCCCGCAGCGCTGCCCCTGGCCGCCCCGCTGATGGTCGAGGCTGCCACCGCTACCGGCCGCACCCAGGAAGTGCATGCCCTTTTGCAGGCGCACTATGCGCAAGCGCCTTCGCTGGACGTGCTGGAAAGCATCGTGGCCATGGAAGCCGCYGACGAGGCCACCCGCCCATCCGCCCGCCAGCGTTATGTGGAGCACCTGGACAAGGAGCGCTCCCTGGTCGCTGCCGCCAAATGGCTGGCCACCGAAAAGCTGGAACACGAAGAATTCCACCCCCAGGTTCAACGTGCCCTGGACCATGCCGTCAAGCCCCTGACCCGCTACCGATGCGCGGCCTGTGGCTTCGAGGCGCGCCAGCATTTCTGGCAATGCCCCGGCTGCCAGACCTGGGACAGCTACCCCGCACGCCGCGTCGAAGAACTCTGACCCAAGCCTTCATCCCCAACGCTGTAAGACCCTTGCCATGCTGAAGAAACTGCTGACCCTGCTGGTTGCCACGCTGCTCGCCACCGCCACCTGGGCCGCCGTGGATGTGAACACCGCCACCGAGGCCGAACTGGACGGCATCAAGGGCATCGGGCCCGGCCTGTCGGGCCGCATCCTCCAGGAGCGCCAGAGTGCCCCCTTCAAGGACTGGGCCGACTTCATCGGCCGTTTGGGCGGCGTGGGCAACAAGAGTGCCGTCAACTTCTCCAAAGAGGGCCTGACCGTCAACGGCAAGAAGTACAGCGCAGCAGCCGCCGCCAAGGCAGAAGCCAAATCCAGTAAAAAGCACAGCAGCTCCCAGGCAGCAGACCGCAAGGCCCGTGGCAGCGCTGACAAGGAGGCCGCAACGGCAACCACGCCAGCCACACCACCCGCCACGGCGACTGCGGCACCGGCCGCGCCAGCACCGGCAACCGGCGCTAGCAAAAACTAAGCACGCTTCACAAGTAGCAAGCCCGCTCCAGCGGGCTTGTTTTTTTGCGGCAGGGCATGCGCGACAGCAAGGGGCGGGCAGGGTTTTTAGGCGCTGCCCCCAGGGCGTGTTCCCCTTCAATTCCCCCACGCGAAAGCCATCCAGGCCGTGCAGTGCCAGGCGCCCTGAGCGCCGTGTAGCGTGGCTACACAAGCGAAGGGCAACGACGCAATGTGTGGCTTGGCCGGCTTTCCCTTCGGGCTGGCTGCGCAATGCGGCGTCTGCTTTGTCGGGCATCCATCCGCATTGCACCGCCAGCGCGTGGGGGAATTGAAGGGGGACACGCCCTAGAATCAATCGCGCATGCCCCTGATCACGCTCATCCTTCTTCCCTTCATCGGCAGCCTGCTGGCAGCGGTTCTGCCCTCCAACGCCCGCAATACCGAGTCCACCCTGGCAGGACTCATCGCCCTGTTCTGCACCGTGCAGGTGGCGCTCTACTTCCCGCAGATTGCAGACGGCGGCGTGATCCGGCAAGAGCTGGCCTGGCTGCCCGMGCTSGGSCTSAACCTCGTSWTCCGCATGGACGGCTTTGCCTGGMTGTTCTGCATGCTGGTGCTGGGCGTGGGCAGCCTGGTGGTGCTGTATGCGCGCTACTACATGTCTGCGGCCGACCCGGTGCCGCGCTTCTTCTCGTTTTTTCTGGCCTTCATGGGTGCGATGGCAGGCGTGGTGCTGTCGGGCAACATCATCCAGATTGCGTTTTTCTGGGAGCTGACCAGCCTGTTTTCCTTCCTGCTGATCGGCTACTGGCACCACCGCAAGGATGCGCGGCGCGGGGCGCGCATGGCGCTCACCGTCACCGGCACAGGGGGGCTGGCCATGCTGGCGGGCATGCTGGTGCTGGGGCACATCGTTGGCAGCTACGACCTCGATCATGTGCTCGCCGCCGGCCAGCTCATCCAGAACCACGCGCTGTACACCACCGCGCTCGTACTGATTCTGCTGGGCGCGCTCACCAAAAGCGCGCAGTTCCCCTTCCACTTCTGGCTGCCCCACGCCATGGCCGCGCCCACCCCTGTGTCGGCCTACCTGCATTCGGCCACCATGGTCAAAGCGGGCGTGTTCCTGCTGGCGCGCCTGTGGCCCGCGCTGGCGGGCACCGAGCAGTGGTTCTGGCTGGTGGGCGGCGCGGGCCTGGCCACCTTGCTGGTGGGCGGCTACGCGGCCATGTTCCAGAACGACCTCAAGGGGCTGCTGGCGTACTCGACCATTTCGCACCTGGGCCTCATCACCCTGCTGCTGGGCCTGAACAGCCCGCTGGCCGCCGTGGCGGCCGTGTTCCACATCATGAACCACGCCACCTTCAAGGCCTCGCTGTTCATGGCCGTGGGCATCGTGGACCATGAAAGCGGCACGCGGGACATCCGGCGCCTGTCGGGCCTGCGCACCATGATGCCGATCACCGCCACCCTGGCCATGGTGGCCAGTGCAGCCATGGCGGGCGTGCCGCTGCTCAATGGCTTCCTGTCCAAGGAAATGTTCTTTGCCGAGACGGTGTACGTGAACACCACGCCATTGCTCGAATGGCTGCTGCCGGTGGCCGCCACGGTGGCCGGCATGTTCAGCGTGGCGTACTCGCTGCGCTTCACGGTGGATGTGTTCTTTGGCCCGCCCGCCACCGACCTGCCGCGCCCGCCCCATGAGCCGCCGCACTGGATGCGCGTTCCGGTCGAACTGCTGGTGCTGGCCTGCCTCGTGGTGGGCACGTTGCCCGCATGGTCGGTGGGGGCCTACCTGGCCGCTGCCGCACGGCCCGTGGTGGGAGGCGAGCTGCCCACCTACAGCCTGGCGGTCTGGCATGGGTTCAATACCCCCTTTGTGATGAGTCTGGTGGCTTTGGGCGGGGGCATCGCGCTCTACGCACTGCTGCGCTGGCAGCGCGAAAAGGGTGCCATCGATGCGCCACCCGTCATGCGCCGCATCAGCGGCCAGCGGGCCTTTGAGGCCACGCTGGCCGTGCTCAGCCTGATGGGCCGCAATGGCCGCCGCCTGCTGGGCACCGGTCGCCTGCAGTGGCAAATGCTGTGGCTGGTGTGCGCCGCGCTGGTGGCAGGCACCCTGCCCCTGTGGGCGCGGGGCCTGCCCATTGGCGACCGGGTGCAGCTGCCGCTGTCCCCCGCCTTTGCGCTGCTGTGGTTGCTCGGTGCCGTGTGCGCCGTGGCGGCAGCCTGGCAGGCCAAATACCACCGGCTGGCGGCACTGACGCTGCTGGGTGGCTCCGGGCTGTGCATGTGCCTCACGTTCCTTTGGTTCTCGGCGCCCGACCTGGCGCTCACACAGATCGTGGTGGAGGTGGTGACCACCATCCTCATTCTGCTGGGCCTGCGCTGGCTGCCGCGGCGCGACGAGAGCCTGCGCGTGCCCACGCTGGCCGAAGAGCGCCGCACCCAGCTGCGCCGCTACCGCGACATGGCGCTGACGTTGGCTGCGGGTGGTGGCATGGCGCTGCTGTCGTTCGCGATGATGAGCCGCCCCTTCCCCGACAGCACCTCCACCTTCTTTCTGGAGCGTGCGCTTACCGAAGGGGGCGGCACCAACGTGGTCAACGTCATGCTGGTGGACTTCCGGGGCTTCGACACCTTTGGCGAGATCGTGGTGCTGGGCATCGTGGCCCTCACGGTCTATGCGCTGCTGCGGCGCTTCCGCCCTGCGCGCGAGGTGATGGACCTGCCGCCCCAGCAGCGCGCACTGCCCGCCGATGTAGACACCGACCTCGCCAACCCACGCCAGACTGCCGACACCGCCGTGGGCTACCTGATGGTGCCCGCCGTGCTGGTGCGGCTGATGCTGCCGTTTGCCACGCTGGTCGCGGTCTACCTGTTCATGCGCGGCCACAACGAGCCCGGCGGAGGCTTTGTGGCGGGGCTGGTGTTCTCGGTGGCCCYGCTGCTGCAGTACATCGTCTCGGGCACCTCGTGGGTCGAGGCACATCTGCCGCTGTACCCGCGCCGCTGGATCGGTGTGGGCCTGCTCGCCGCACTGGCCACGGGCCTGGGCGCACTGGCCTGGGGCTATCCGTTTTTGACCAGCCACACGGCGCATTTTTCGCTGCCCGTGGTGGGTGAGATCCACGTGGCCAGCGCGCTGTTCTTCGACATCGGCGTGTTCACCCTGGTGGTGGGCTCCACCATGCTSATCCTCACCGSSMTKGCCCACCAGTCGGTGCGCAGCCACCGCTACAACAACGCACGCACGGCCGAAGAAGCCCAGGCCGCCGCCACACCGGGAGAAGGTCCATGGAACTGATACTGGCCCTGGCCATCGGCGTGCTCACCGGCTCCGGCGTGTGGCTGCTGCTGCGGCCCCGCACCTTCCAGGTCATCATGGGCCTGTCGCTGCTGTCGTACGCGGTCAACCTCTTCATTTTCAGCATGGGCCGCCTGGGCCTCGCGATTGACAAGGAGCCCGTGCTGCAGCCCGGGGTGCCTCAAGACCTGGCCCACTATGCCGACCCCATGCCCCAGGCGCTCACACTCACGGCCATCGTCATCGGCTTTGCCATGACCGCCCTCTTCCTCGTGGTGTTGCTGGCATCGCGTGGCATGGCGGGCACCGACCATGTGGACGGCACCAAGGGTAAAGACGTGCAGGAAATGCCATGACTAGAGAACACCCCCCTGAGCGGCTTCGCCGCTTCCCCCCGCTCTCGCAGCGCTGCGCACTGCGGGCAGGGGGACGCAGCCCTCGATGCGGGGCGGCCCTTTCTCGGCTGCCCTGGCCTGGGGCGTGCCGGTTTCATGCGCAGCGTCTTGGACCAATCACATGACACTCATGCACATGCTGCTTGAGCGGCTGATGCCACACCTGATCCTCGCGCCCATTGCGCTGCCCCTACTCACGGCCGGGCTCATGCTGCTGCTGCGCGAGGAACGTCAGCGCACCAAGGTCACGCTCAACATCACATCGACCCTGGTCGGCCTGGTGGTGGCTGTGTTGCTGCTGGTGCAGGCCAAGGAGCCCAGCGTGCAGACCAGCCTGGGCGTGTACCTGCCGGGCAACTGGCCGGCGCCGTTCGGCATCGTGCTGGTCATCGACCGCCTGTCGGCCATGATGCTGGTGCTGACCAGCACAGTGGCGCTCGCCACGGTGCTGTTCTCGGCCGCGCGCTGGCACCGGGCGGGTGTGCACTTTCACCCGCTGTTCCAGTTCCAGCTCATGGGGCTGGCAGGCGCGTTCCTCACGGCCGACCTGTTCAACCTGTTTGTGTTCTTCGAGATCATGCTGGCGGCGTCCTACGGGCTGCTGCTGCACGGCTCGGGCCGCCCGCGCGTGTCGGCGGGGCTGCACTACATCGCCATCAACCTCGCCGCCTCTTCGCTGTTCCTCATCGGGGTGTCGATGCTCTACGGCATCACCGGCACGCTCAACATGGCCGACCTGGCCCAGAGCATTGCGGGTGTGGCCGTGGCAGACCGGGGGCTGCTGCATGCGGCCGCTGCGATTCTGGCGGTCGCGTTCCTCATCAAGGCCGCCGTGTGGCCGCTCAACTTCTGGCTGGTGCCTGCCTACAGTGCGGCCACGGCGCCCGTGGGTGCGCTGTTCGCGCTCATGACCAAGGTGGGCGTGTACAGCGTGCTGCGGCTATGGACGCTGCTGTTTGGCGCCGAGGCCGGTGAATCCGCGCTGTTTGGCAGTCAATGGCTCATTGGCGGTGGCATGCTGACCATGGCCTTTGGTGCGATCGGTATGCTGGGCTCGCAGCGGTTGGGGCACCTGGCAGGGTTCAGCGCCGTGCTGTCGTCGGGCACGCTGCTGGCCGCCGTGGGCTTTGGGCAAAACCTGCTCACGGGCGGGCTGCTGTACTACCTGCTCAGCTCTACCCTGGCCGTGAGTGCGCTGTTCCTGCTCACCGACCTGATCGACCGCTGGCGCAACAACGGTGCCAACCTGGCTCCGTATGAGCAGACCGACGACGCACCCTTTCTGTCGGCCGACCTGGTGCCCACCGAGGGCATGAACCTGGACGACAAGGAACAGGCGTTGATCGGCCAGGTCATCCCCGCTGCCGCAGCCTTTCTGGGCCTGGCGTTCATGGCCTGCACGCTGGTCATTGCGGGCCTGCCGCCCTTGCCCGGTTTTGTGGGCAAGTTCGCCATGATCCACGCACTGCTCAACCCGCTGGGGCTGGGCGCGGCCCAGGGCATCCGGCTGGGCGCTGCGGGCTGGATGCTGGTGGCGTTGCTGGTGAGCTCGGGGCTGCTGGCGCTGCTGGCACTCACACGCGCGGGCATTCGCCATTTCTGGTCGGCCCAGGGCCGCGCGTCACCGCAGCTTTTGGTGCTGGAGGGGCTGCCCATTGCGCTGCTGCTGCTGGCCTGTGTGGCGCTGGTGTGGCAGGCTGGGGCGGTGATGCGCTACACCCAGGCCACGGCCGATGCCCTGCATGCGCCCGGCACTTACGTGCGTGCGGTGATGACCGCTGCGCCCGTCGCGGCTTCGCCTGCGGCGATGCCTGAAACCACGCCCACGGGGGACAAGCCATGACCCAACCTGCTCAACCTGCGGCGTCCAACGCCCCCGCCATGCCGCCACGCCCGGGTCTATTGCGGCGCCTGGTGCCTGCCCCGTTGCTCTCGCTGGCGCTCCTGGGCCTGTGGCTGCTGCTCAACCGCAGCCTGAGCGCGGGCCACTTCGTGCTGGGCACGGTGCTGGCACTGGCCATCCCGCTGCTCACCGCCGGGCTGCGCCCGCTGCCGGTGCGCATCCGCAAGCCGGGCACCGTCTTGCGCCTGGCACTCACGGTGGTGGCAGACACCACCCGGTCCAACCTCGCGGTGGCCCGCCTGCTGCTGGCGCCCGGCCGCAGGCGCCACCCTGCGGGCTTTGTGCACATCCCGCTGGACGTGCGGGACCCCAACGCATTGGCCGTGCTGGCGATGATCGTGTGCATCACACCCGGTACCGCGTGGGCCGAGATTTCTCTGGATCGCAGCATGCTGTTGCTGCACGTGCTGGAGTTGGACGACCCCGCCGCGGTGATCGCT
>NZ_JBGFFF010000110.1:0-15768 GCF_056175785.1 Acidovorax sp. LjRoot204 | reverse complement strand
GCACGTATTGTTGGCGCTCCTGCTGCGCACGCTGCGCGTCCGGTGCCTGGCGCGGCACGACGCGGTTGACCTTGACCACGGCATAACCCGCAGCGCCCAAATCCACCCCCGTCCAGCCTGGCAGCGCTTCGGACGGAGCCCGCAGCGCGGCGTCGATCAGGGCACGCGGCAGGTTCTGGGTCTGTTCGCGGGAGACTTCGGTCGCTGCGGCCAAGCCTGTGGCAGAAGACGGGGCAGCCTTCCATGCATTGAGCTTGGCCTCGCCTTCCTTGCGTGCGAGTTCGGCAGATTTCTCAGCCACATACAAGGTGCGAACACGGGCCTTCACTTCGTCATAGGGCAGTGTCAATGCAGGGGTGTAGGTGGTCACACGACCGGCAGCCATCTGGCTGGGACCCACTTCCACCGCCTCGGTGTTGCGCTTGTTCTGCAGCGAGTCGGTCGCAAAAAGTGCTTCGAGGAACTTGGCGTTGGCCAGAGGGCCCTTGGCACCTGCGGCAGGGGTCCGGGTCACGCCCTTGGCAGTCTGGATCTTCAGCTTGAGCTTGTCGGCCACGGGCTGGAGGCTGTCTGCCTGCTCATACACACCGTTGGTGAAGGACTCTGCCACCTCGGCAAACTTGCGCTGCGCCTGCTGCTGCTTGAGCTCTGCTTCCATGGTGGGGCGCAGTTCTTCGAAGCTGGGCTGGCGGGGTGTCTTGATGTCGGTGAGCTGGATGATGTGATAACCAAACTCGGTTTCCACCAGATCACTGATTTCGCCCTTTTTCAGCGCAAACGCAGCTTCTTCAAAGGGCTTGACCATCGCACCCCGGGCAAAGAAGTTCAGGTCTCCGCCCGCAACGGCCGAGCCCTTGTCGTCAGAGGATTTCTTGGCCACATCAGCAAAGCTGCCGGGAGCCTTGCGCACCTGGGCCAGCAGTTCAGTGGCACGGGCCTTGGCCTTCTCGCGGTCCGCGGCGGATGCATCCTTGGGAGCGTTTACCAGGATGTGGCTGGCGCGGCGCTCTTCCTTCGCCGTCATGCGAGCCACATTCTCTTTGTAGTAAGTACGCAGGTCGTCTTCACCCAGGGTGATGGACGCCCGCACGCTGTCGAGATCCAGCACCACGTATTCGATGGCTGCCTGTTCCAGTTGCTGGAACAGGGCGGGATGGGCCTTGTAGTAGGCCTCCAGGTCTGCATCTGTCGGGGTGACTTTGCTGGCGAAGTCGGCAGCGTTGAATCGGGCCACCTGGATCTCGCGGCGCTCGTACAAAGCGTCGAGCGCGAGCTTGACCTGGGCATCGGCGCCAAATGCAGTGCTCATCACGCCACCCATCACTTGGTTCACCGAGATGTCGCGGCGCACATTGGCTTCGAAACCTTCGGGCGTCAGGCCTTGAGCAGCGACCAGTGCGCGATAGGCATCGGCGTCCAGCGTACCGTCCGGGCGCTTGAGTCCCGCAATGGCGGGAATCTCCTGCAGGCTGCGGGCCAGACGCGCATCGCTGGTCACGAGGTGCATCTTTTGCGCGGCAGCCGCAAGCACACGGTCACGCACCAGGCGCTCCAGCGTGGCATACCGGGCGCTGGGAGAATCCAGCAACTTGGGATCGACCGAGGGAGACTGGGCGCGAATGCGGTCTGTCTCCATGCGATGGGCATTGTCCCAGTCCGTCTGGTTGATGTTGTTGCCATCGACACGGRCTACCACAGGGCTCTTTTCAGAGAAATAGTTGCGGTCGATGCCTACCAGCACAAACGAAGGAATGATCAGCAAGAACAAGAARATCATSACGATCTTGGAGTGCTTGCGGATGGATTCAAACATGGTCGATCTTTCAGAAGGCAAAAAACAAAAGGCGAACTTGCGTTCGCCTTTGTTCGGTGATGGTGGGTCCTGACGGTCTCGAACCGCCGACCTACTCCGTGTAAAGGAGCCGCTCTACCAACTGAGCTAAGGACCCCACCTAAACTGATCCTCAGTTCAAGGCATCTTTCAATGCCTTGCCAGGACGGAACTTCGGAACTTTAGCAGCTTTGATTTTAATCGTAGCGCCAGTACGGGGATTGCGACCGGTACGGGCAGCACGCTTGCCCACAGCGAAGGTACCGAAACCGACGAGCGACACGGTGCCGCCCTTCTTGAGAGTCTTCTTGACAGCCTCGATCGTGGATTCCAGGGCACGCGCAGCAGCGGCCTTGGAGATGTCGGCGTTGGTAGCGATGTGCTCAATCAATTCGGTTTTGTTCACAAGAAGCCTCTCGAAAAAGAGTTAATGGAATGTCTCGAGGATATCTGGTCTTCACACGCCTGGAAGCACAGCCGTGGGCTGGTGGAGAACAGGCGGGGGAATGACTGGCATACACAGCAGTGGCTGCTGCATCAGATTAAAGCCATCGAGTTTCAGAGTGTCAATACAACACGCTGTTTTGCGCCAGCGTTGTTTTGAATTCTAGTCGTATTTCACGCTGCGACAGGGCTTGGCGGGGGTTTTTGTCTCAAACACGCCGTATCGGCAGCACTCCGTATTGACACCCCGCAGCCAGCCGTACTCAACGAGCAGCGAGTGCCTGAGCGATGGCTTTTGCCACGTCCTGCGTACTGCCCGTGCCGCCCAGGTCCGGGGTGCGCGGAGCACCACTGCCGGGTTGCAACACGGCTTCGATAGAGGCCAGAACGGCGTCGTGCGCGGCGCGATAACCCAGGAASTCSAGCATCATYGCGCCGCACCAGATCTGYCCGATGGGGTTGGCGATGCCCTTGCCCGCGATGTCGGGCGCCGARCCRTGCACSGGCTCRAACAGCGASGGCRTGGTGCGCKYGGGGTTGAGGTTGGCGCTGGGCGCRATGCCGATRGTGCCGGTGCACGCAGGTCCSAGGTCSGASAGGATGTCGCCAAACAGGTTGCTGGCGACCACTACATCAAAGAAGTCCGGCCGCTGCACGAAGTGGGCGGTGAGGATGTCGATGTGGAACTTGTCCACCGTCACATCGGGRTAGGCCTTKGCCATYTCGGCAACGCGCTCGTCCCAGTASGGCATGGTGATGGMRATGCCGTTSGACTTGGTSGCGCTGGTCAGGTGCTTCTTGGGGCGCGAYTGSGCMAGYTCRAACGCAAACTTSAGCACGCGGTCSACGCCSWSGCGCGACATCACKGTYTCCTGCAYSACGATCTCRCGCGGAGTGCCTTCGTACATGCGGCCACCGATGCTGGAGTATTCACCTTCGGTGTTCTCGCGCACGATCAGCATGTCGATCTCGCCGGGCAGGCGCGGGCTGCCGTCACGGCGCACCACAGGGGCGATCACGCCTGGCATGAGGCGCGCGGGCCGAAGGTTGATGTACTGATCGAACTCGCGGCGGAACAGSAGCAGCGAGCCCCAGAGCGAGACATGGTCGGCRATCTTSTCGGGCCAGCCSACCGCRCCGAAGTARATGGCMTCATGGCCGCCGATCTGGTCCTTCCAGTTGTCGGGCARCATCTTGCCGTGCTTTTCGTAGTAGTCCCAGCTCGAAAAGTCGAAGTGGTCGAAATGCAGGTCAATGCCAAACTTGCGGGCGGCCTCGTCCAGAACGCGGAGGCCCTCGGGCATGACCTCTTTGCCAATGCCGTCACCGGCAATGACTGCAATGCGATGCTTCGCCATTCAGATGCTCCTGAAAATATAGCTGCCTGCGCTTATTCATCCAGCGCTCCAGGCATCAAAGACTTGAAAACTATTTGACGCGTGCCCGGATCTCGGGCAACGCCTTCTGCAGGTAGTACACCATCGACCAGACGGTGAGCACCGCCGAGGCCCAGATGAGCCAGGTGCCCCACACGCCGGTATCGATCACGCCAAACAGGCGCCCGTCGTACAGCAGAAAGGGGATGGCCAGCATCTGCACSGTGGTCTTGACCTTGCCGATCATGTGCACSGCCACGCTCTTGCTSGCGCCGATCTGCGCCATCCACTCGCGCAGSGCCGAGATSGCGATCTCGCGGCCGATGATGATSAGSGCCACRAACACGTCGGCRCGKTKCAGGTGCACCAGCACCAGSAGCGASGCRCASACCAGRAACTTGTCGGCCACCGGRTCCAGRAARGCSCCGAAGGMCGAGGTCTGGTTGAGCTTGCGGGCCAGGTAGCCATCCAGCCAGTCGGTGGCCGCGAACACCACGAACATCACGGTGGCGATGAGATTGCGCGTGGCCGGGTCCAGCGGTGCGTAGAACACCCCCACGATCAAAGGTATCGCGACGATGCGCGTCCAGGTCATCAAGGTGGGGATAGTCCAGAACATGGCGGCGATTGTGTCACGGCGCGGCCGTGGAACGGCACATGGGGCTTATCTCAATGCCTTGTAAATTTCTTCTGCCAATTCACGCGATATGCCATCCACCGTGGCGAGGTCCTCCACGCTGGCCGATGCCACGCCCCGTACCCCGCCAAACCGTTGCAATAACCGCGCGCGCTTCTTGGGGCCCACACCCGCGATTTCTTCGAGTTGCCCCCCGCCAACGCGCACCTTGGCACGGGCCGCGCGCATGCCGGTGATGGCAAAGCGGTGCGCCTCATCGCGGATCTGCGCCACCAGCATGAGCGCGGCCGAATCCTTGCCCAGGTAGACCTTTTCGCGCCCGTCGGCAAACACCAGCTCYTCSAGSCCCACCTTGCGGCCCTCGCCCTTCTCGACCCCCACGATGCGGGTCAGGTCCAGCCCCAGTGCCGTGAACACCTCACGCGCCACGCCCACCTGGCCCTTGCCGCCGTCGATGAGCACCAGGTCAGGCAGGCGCGCCTGCCCCTTGGGACGGGCTGCGGCTTGCGCCTCGGGCGATTGCGCATAGTCGATGCCGCCCTCCTCGCGCTGCGCCTCCACCACCTTGCTGTAGCGGCGCGTAAGCACCTGGCGCATGGCGGCATAGTCGTCGCCGSSGGTGATGCCYTCGATSTTGTAGCGGCGGTATTCGCKGYTCTGCATCKTGTGGTGSTSRAACACCACRCACGAKGCCTGSGTGGMCTCGCCYGCSGTGTGCGAGATGTCGAAACACTCGATGGTGAGCTGGTCCAGGTCTTCGGGCGGCAGATCCAGCGCCTCGGCCAGCGCCCGCGTGCGGGCCTGCTGCGAGCCCTCCTCGGCCAGCAGACGGGCCAGTTGCAGATCGGCGTTTTTCTGCGCCATGTCCAGCCACGCGCGGCGCTGTTCGCGCGGCTGGTGGATAGCGTTCACGCGCAAGCCACTTTGTTCGGTCAGCGCGTCCAGCAAGGCCTTGTCCACCGGCACACTGGTCACCAGCAGCGGTGGCACGGGCACACCGATGTAGTGCTGGGCAATGAAGGCCTCSAGCACCAGGGCCTCCACGGGGCGAACCGGACGAGACGGGGTAGCCACGGTTTCATCCGCGCCCTCCCCGCCTTCTTCTTCAAACACCGCCGCAGCGTCCTCGACATGCACCGGGAAATACGGCCGGTCGCCCAGGTGGCGGCCACCGCGCACCATGGCCAGGTTCACGCAGGCGCGGCCGCCCTGCACGCGCACCGCCAGGATGTCCACATCCTTGTCATCCACCGTCTCTATGGACTGCTGGTGCAGCACGCGCGACAGCGCCTGGATCTGGTTGCGCACCTCGGCAGCCTGCTCAAACTCCAGCTTGTCGGAGTGCGCCATCATGCGCGCCTCCAGCGCCTGCAGCAGCTCCTGCGTTTCGCCGCGCAGCAATGCCTCGGCGTGCTGCACGTCAGCCGCATAGGCCTCGGGCGWGATSAAGYCCACGCAGGGSCCGGTGCAGCGCTTGATCTGGTACAGCAGGCAGGGCCGTGTGCGGTTGGCRWACACCGTGTCTTCGCAGGTGCGCAGCCKGAACACCTTYTGCAGCAGCTGRATGGWYTCCTTCACCGCCCAGGCGCTSGGGTAGGGSCCRAAGTAGCGGTGCTTCTTGTCSACCGCGCCSCGGTAGTAGGCCAKGCGCGGAAACACCTGGCCCGGCGCATCGCCCCGCGTGTGGGCGCCCGGTGTGCCGGTGATCTTSAGGTAGGGATAGCTCTTGTCGTCGCGGAACAGGATGTTGWASYKSGGSTTSARCGTCTTGATGAGRTTGTTYTCSAGCARSAGCGCCTCGGCCTCGGAGCGCACCACSGTGGTCTCCATGCGCACGATCTTGCTGAYCATGTGRCCGATGCGYGTGCCGCCATGGTTCTTCTGGAAGTAGCTGGACACCCGTCGCTTGAGGTTGAGCGCCTTGCCCACATACAACAGCGCATCCTGCGCGTCGAAATAGCGGTACACACCCGGCAGCGCGGGCAGCGCAGCCACCTGCGCCAGGAGTTCTTCGGAATGCACATCAGACATGGCGCGTATTGTGGCCCCGCGCGCAGCCTGCCCAATTCACTATCAAATAAATAGCTGCTAGCGCTTAACCATCAAGCGCCAGCGGCCATTTTCATCAAAACACCCGAATCATTCCGCCTCGATCTTCGAGGTCTTCACCACCGTGGCCCAGTTGGCCAGATCGGCCTTCACCTTGTCACCCAGCTGCGCAGGGGTCTGGTAGTCGGCCGTGGCACCCTGCTCCTGCGCCTTTTGCTGGAAAGCCGGGTTCTGCACCACGGTGCGGATGTCGGCCGTCAGCTTGTCCACCACGGCCTTGGGCACGGCGGCCGGGGCGAACACGGCAAACCATGAGGTGGCATCGACCTTGGGGTAGCCCGCCTCTGCGGTGGTGGGCACATCGGGCAGGCTGGGCAGGCGCTGCTTGCCCGTTACGGCCAGCACGCGCAGCTTGCCGCTGGCGATGTGGGGCATGAACGGCGGTGCAGTGCCAAAGGTCAGGTCCACCTGGCCGCCCAGCAGGTCCTGCAGCGCCGGGCCCGTGCCTTTGTAGGGCACGTGGACCATCTTGATGGCGCCCTGCTGCTCCAGCATGGCACCGGTCACGTGCTGCAGCGAGCCGTTGCCCGACGAGGCGTAGTTGAGCTTGCCGGGATTGGCCTTGGCGTAGGCGATCAGCTCGGGCAGCGTTTTCACCGGCAGGTCGGCACGCACCACGATGATCTGCGGGGCCGAGATCACGTTGGCCACGGGCTGGAAGTCGCCTTGCTCCCACTGCTTTTGTTTGGTGATGTGGGGCGAGATGACGTGGTAGCCCGAGTACTGCATCAGCAACGTGTAGCCATCGGCCTCGGCCCGCTTGACGGCGCTGGCCGCAATGTTGCCGTTGCCCCCGCCCTTGTTGTCCACGATGACCGACTGACCCAGCACCGGCGCCAGGGCTTGCGCCAGCATGCGGGCCGACAGGTCGGTGGTGCCACCGGCGGCGGTGGGCACCACCATGGTGACGTTCTTGGACGGGTAAGCGCCCTGCGCCGCTGCGTGGCCGATGAAGCTGATGGTGGCCAGTGCGGCCAGGGCGAGGATGGTGAACTGCTTGCGGGTGGTTTTCATGAAAGGGATGTCTCCGTCGTTGTCGTTGTTGTCAAAAATCTGAGTTGCGAGAAGCAAAAAGGCGCAGAGAAAGCACCCGGTCAATCGACCGTCGCACCCGTGTCCTTGACCACGCGGCTCCACTTGGGCAGGTCGGACTGCACCAGCGCCGCCAGCTGCGTCGCCGTGCCCTTGAAGGGCTCGCAGCCAACGGTGGCCAGCTTGTCCACCACGTCCTTGTGCTCCAGCGCGCGCGCCACCTCGGCCTGCAGCTGCGCCACGATGGGCGCGGGCGTGCCAGCCGGGGCAAACAGCGCATACCAGGGCGCCTGGCCAAAACCCTTGATCGTCTCGCCAATGGTGGGCGCATCGGGCAGCGCGGCCACACGCTTTTCGTTGACCACGCCCAGCACCTTGAGCTTGCCCGCCTTGATGAACGCAATGGCCGACGGCAGGCTTTGCACCGACAGCGGCACCTGTCCGCCCACCACGTCGGTGGCGGCTGCAGCCGAACCCTTGTACGGAATGTGCTGCAGCTGGATGCCCGCCGCCTTTTGCAGCATCTCGCCGATCAGGTGGTTCAGCGTGCCGTTGCCTGCCGAGGCAATCGCATATTTGCCCGGGTTGGCCTTCGCCAAAGCCACCATTTCGGCCACGGTGTTGGCCGGGAAGGATGGATGCGCCACCAGCACATAGCCCGCCGTGGCCACGGGCGCCACGGGTGCGAAGTCCTTGACCGGGTCAAAGCCCGGGTTCTTGTACAGCGCAGGGCCGATCACATGGGCGCTGTCGGCCGTGAGCAGCAGCGTGTAGCCATCGTTGCGCGCACGGGCTGTGGTGCCGGTGGCGAGGGTGCCGCCCGCACCAGGGCGGTTGTCCACGATCACGCTCTGGCCCATTTGTTCGCTGAGTTTTTGCGCCACCACGCGCGCAATGGCGTCGTTGGCGCCACCCGCAGCCTGGGGCACCACCACGGTGATGGGCTTGGAGGGGTATTTGTCCTGCGCGCCCGCTGCGAAGGCAGCGGAGCACAGCACGGCGGCGGTGAAGATGCGGCGGGACAGTGGGGCGGGGAAGGTCATGGCTTTTGTCTCCTGGTGTTATGTATGAATGCAGGCTCGCCCGCATTCAGCGGGCCAGCGCTCTTTCGCGGATCGCCTCGAAATCGGCAGGCACCGGGTGCAGCGCCAGGCGCGGGCCCGCCTTGGCGATTTGGCTGGGAATGTCGTGGCCGATCAACGCAGGCAGTTGCTGCGCCGCCGCCACCAGTTGTGCCAGATCCACCCCGGTGTCATAGCCCATCAGCGCCAGCGCATGCACGATCTCCTCGCTGCACACATTGCCGCTGGCGCCCGGCGCATAGGGGCAGCCGCCCAGGCCGCCCAGCGAGGCATCGAACCGGTCCGCACCCGCGTCGATGGCCGCCAGCACATTGGCCAGCCCCATGCCACGCGTGTTGTGGAAATGCAGGGTGAACTCCACCCCCGGCCAGCGCGCGCGGGCTGCCGCGGTGAGCTGGTGCACCTGCGTGGGGTAGGCCATGCCCGTGGTATCGCACAGCGTGATGCCACGCGCGCCCCGATCCACAAAGCGCTGCACCCAGCCGAACACGTTGGCCTGGGCCACATCGCCCTCCATGGGGCAGCCGAAAACACACGACAGCGACACATTCACCGCCACGTTGGCACCCTGCGCCAGGGCCACCACCTGCGCCAGCGCCGCGAACGACTGTTCCTGCGTCATGCGCAGGTTGGCCAGGTTGTGCGTGGCACTCACCGACATGACGAGGTTCAGCTCATCCGTGCGCGACTCGATGGCGCGCTCGGCGCCGCGCAGGTTGGGCACCAGGGCGGTGTAGACCGTGCCGGGGCGGCGCGTGATCTCGCGCATCACGATCTCGGCGTCTTTGAGCGCAGGAATGGCCGTGGGCGAGGTGAACGAAGTCACCTCGATCTTGGCCAGGCCCGCCGCCGACAGTGCGTTGCACAGCGCAATTTTGTCGGCCGAGGGCACAAAGGCCTTTTCCATCTGCAGGCCGTCGCGCAGGCCGACTTCCTGCATGTGGATGCGGCGGCCTGCACCCTGCCACACCGTGTTGGATGCACTCATTGAATCACCCCCTTGCTGCGCAGCAGCGCGATCTGTTCGGCCGTCAAACCCGCCTCGGCCAGCACCGTATCGGTGTCGTCGCCCAGATGCGGCGCGCTGCTGCGGATGCTGCCCGGCGTGGCCGAGAGCTTGGGCACGATGCCGGGCACTTCTACGCTGTAGCCGTCGCGTGTCTGCTGGGTCAGCAGCATGTCGCGGGCGCGGTAGTGCGGGTCTTCGGCAATGTCTTTGGCGGTGTAGACCTTGCCCGCTGGCACGCGGGCAGCGCCCAATGCATCCAGCACCTGCTGCACAGTGCGCTGCGCGCTCCAGGCGCCAATCGCAGCGTCGATCTCTTCCACCCGCGCCACGCGGCCGGTGTTGTTGGCCAGGTCCGGCGCGGCGCCCAGGTCGGGCCTGCCAATCGCATCCATCAGCCGCTTGAAGATGCTGTCGCCATTTCCCGCCACCAGCACCCAGCCATCCGTGCAGGGGTAGGCGTTGCTCGGTGCAATGCCCGGCAGCGCGCTGCCTGCGGCCTCGCGCACGGCACCAAAGGCGCTGTATTCGGGGATCAGGCTTTCCATCACATTGAACACCGCCTCGTGCAGCGCCACGTCAATCACCTGGCCTTTGCCACCGTTGACCTTGCAGTGGTACAGCGCCGTGAGCACGCCGATGGTGCCGTGCAGCGCCGCCAGCGTGTCACCAATCGACACCCCCACACGCACCGGCACGCGGCCGGGCTCGCCCGTCAGGTGGCGCAGGCCGCCCATGGCTTCGCCGATGGCGCCAAAGCCTGGCAGGTCGCGGTACGGCCCCGTCTGGCCGTAGCCCGAGATGCGGAGCATGACCAGGCCGGGGTTGAGCGCATGCAGTTCCTCGGGCGACATGCCCCAGCCTTCCAGCGTGCCGGGGCGGAAATTCTCGACCAGAACATCGGCCTCGGCGATCAGCTGGCGAGCGATGTCCTGCCCCTCCTTTTGCCGCAGGTCCAGCGCCACCGAGCGCTTGTTGCGCGACTGCACCTGCCACCAGACAGAAGTGCCTTCCTTGATCAGGCGCCAGTTGCGCAGCGGGTCGCCGGTCTCGGGAGCCTCGATCTTGATCACATCGGCGCCAAACTCGCCCAGCGTCTTGCCGCAGAAAGGCCCGGCAATGAGCTGGCCCATTTCGATGACGCGCACGCCTTGCAACGCGGCGGGGGAAGCAATGGAATCCATGGGTGGGGTTATCTCCTGCGGCCAGCCCCACGCCAGGGCGGCTCGGGGCGAATGATGCGCAGGGTGTGCGGGGCCGTAAATCGCTCAAGCAACAAGATGCCATCGCAAACCGGCATGGCAGCTTGTTACCATCAGGCCCCCATGAAACTTGACCCCGTCTCCCTGCGCCTGTTTGTGGCTGTGATGGAAGAAAGCACCATCGCTGCCGCCGCCGCGCGCGAGCACCTGGCCGCCTCGGCCGTGAGCCGCCGCCTGGCCGACCTGGAAGACGCGTTGCACGTGTCACTGTTCACCCGCAGCAACAAGGGCACCGAGCCCACGGCCGCCGCATTTGCCCTGCTGAACCTGGCGCGCGGCGTGCTGAATGACCTGGACGGCATCGCCACCCAGATGCGCGAATATGGCACCGGAGTGCGCGGCCACGTGCGCGTGGTGGCCAACATATCGGCCATCACGCAGTTTTTGCCGGGGGAACTGCAGAGCTTTCTGGCACAACACCCGCAGGTGGATGTGCGGCTGCAGGAGCAGATCAGCAGCGCGATTGCGCATTCCGTGGCCGAGAACGCGGCCGACGTGGGCATCCTGAACGAAGGCCACTACGGCGAGCGGGTGACGCTGCTGCCCTACCGCACCGACGAGCTGGTGCTGGTGGTACCCACCGGCCATGCGCTGGCGCGGCGCAAGTCCGTGCGGCTGGCAGACGCCCTGCCCTATGACTTTGTGGGCGCGCACCCCAACAGCGCCATCAACAACCAGCTCACCCGCGCATCCGCCGAGGCTGGCCTGCCGCTTCGGCTGCGCATGCAGGTCACCAGCTACGACGCGCTGTGCCTCATGGTCAACGCCGGCCTGGGTGTGGGCGTGATGCCGCGCGGCAGTGCGCGGCTGTACCAGGGCGCGCTGCAGATCCGCACCGTCACCCTGAACGAGCCCTGGGCCCACCGCCGCCTGTCGCTGTGCGTGCGGTCGGAAGAATCCCTCTCCACCGTGGCCCGGCTGCTGGTGGACCACTTGCGCACCCAGCCTGCCACACCATGACCCCCGACCGCCAGCCCCTGCAGTGGGATGTGTTCTGCCGCGTGATCGACAACTTTGGCGACATTGGCGTGTGCTGGCGTCTGGTCGCGCAGCTGGCCGCRCTGGGCCACCGCGTGCGCCTGTGGGTGGACGACGCCTCGGCGCTGCAATGGATGGCCCCTGGGGGCTGCCCCAGGGTGGAGGTGCRGCCCTGGGGCGCGCCGCCGCCGGGCCCCAACGAGCCGCCACCCGATGTGATGGTGGAGGCCTTCGGCTGCGATATTACTCCTGAATTCATAGCGTATAGCGCATATTCCACTAGCGCTTCTGGCCAAAATCGCTCCAAACCTGTCTGGATCAACCTGGAATACCTGTCTGCAGAGGCCTACGTCGCACGCACCCACCGCCTGCCGTCCCCCATCCTGTCCGGCCCGGCATCGGGGTGGACGCGCTGGTTTTTCTACCCCGGCTTCACCACCGGCACCGGCGGCCTCCTGCGCGAGCCCCATCTGATGGCGCGGCGCGAGGCTTTTGACCGCAGCGCCTGGCGCACGGAGCACCGGGCCATGTTTGGCAGGGGCGAAGAAATACCGGGTAGCCGCTGGGTGTCGCTGTTCTGCTACGAGCCCCCGGCGCTGGCCCACCTGCTGCAACAGTGTGCGCTGCAACCCACCGAGCTGCTGGTCACGCCTGGCCGCCCGGCTGCTGCTGTGCGGGCGACACTGGCCGAGCCCTCCGGGAACGAAGGAGGTCCGCAAGTGCATGACCAGCGGGGACTGCTGTCCTTGTCCTACCTTCCCCACCGCCCCCAGCCAGCGTTTGATGAGATGCTGTGGGCCTGCGACTTCAATGCGGTGCGGGGCGAGGACTCGCTGGTGCGTGCGCTGTGGGCGGGTCAGGCCTTTGTCTGGCAGATCTACCCACAGCACGACAACGCCCACCACGACAAGCTCTGGGCCTTTCTGGACTGGCTGCAGGCCCCTGCGTCACTGCGGCAGTTCCACGCGACCTGGAACGGGCTGGACGCCGCGCCGCTGCAATGGCCGGACGACAACACGCTGGCAGAGTGGACCGCCTGCACCCAGGCTGCCCGTGCGCGCCTGCTGACGCAGGACAACCTCGTCGCACAACTTTTGGGCTTTGTCGCCGAAAAACGGTAAAATCCGAGGCTTTGCGCAAATCAGGTGCGGCATGTCAGTGCCTGCTCCCCGCGCACTTTCGCCGCAGAACATGCACCGGCGCGCAAACCAGATGGTTTGCCAGCCCGCGCGTTGAGCGGCCCCAACCCAAGCAACTTGCTATGAAAATCGCTCAAGAAATCCGCGCCGGCAACGTCATCATGCACGGCAAGGACCCCATGGTGGTCCTGAAGACCGAATACGCCCGCGGCGGCCGCGGTGCAGCCACCGTGCGCATGAAGCTCAAGAGCCTGATCGGCAACTTCRGCACCGAAGTSGTGTTCAAGGCCGACGACAAGATCGACAACGTGATCCTGGACAAGAARGAGTGCACCTACTCCTACTTYGCCGAYCCSATGTACGTSTGCATGGACACCGAGTACAACCAGTACGAAGTSGAAGCCGARAACATGGGCGACKCSCTSAACTACCTSGAAGACGGCATGMCSGTSGAAGTGGTGTTCTAYGACGGCAAGGCCATCTCGGTCGAACTGCCSACCAGCGTCGAGCGCGAAATCACCTGGACGGAACCCGCCGTCAAGGGCGACACCTCCGGCAAGGTCATGAAGCCTGCCAAGATCGCCACCGGCTTCGAAGTGCCCGTGCCCCTGTTCGTCAGCCAAGGCGACAAGATCGAAATCGACACCCGCACTGGCGAATACCGCAAGCGCGTCTAAGGGCGGCAAGGGCTCGCAGCCCTCTCTCCCTCACAGGAGATCCCCCAAAGAAAAAGGCTTCCCTCGGGAAGCCTTTTTTATGATTCAGAGCCAATGCGCTAGTGCTGCATKGGTCCAACGCTACGAATTAAATAGCAATCAGATAGGTTGCGCCACCAGGTCGTGCCCCTGCACGCCCACGATACGTGCCTTGGTGAACTCCCCCACCTTGAGCTGCTTGCTGATCTTCTCGGGCGGCAGCAGCTGCACGGTGCCGTCGATCTCGGGCGCATCCGCATAAGTGCGGCCCACACCCCCTTTGCGGCCCAGGGCAGGTGCATGGTCCACCAGCACCTGCATGGTGGCACCCACCCGGCGCTGCAGCCTGGCGATCGAGACCTCTTCCGCCACCGCCATGAAGCGGGCACGGCGCTCTTCGCGCACTTCCATCGGCAGCATGCCGGGCAGCTCGTTGGCCGCAGCGCCATTCACATCGCTGTAGGCAAAGCAGCCCGCACGGTCAATCTGCGCCTCGCGCACGAAGTCGAGCAGGTGCTGGAACTCTTCCTCCGTCTCGCCCGGAAAGCCCGCAATGAAGGTGCTGCGGATGACCAGCTCGGGGCAGGCTTCGCGCCAGCGCAGGATGCGCTCCAGGTTGCGCTCGCCGCTGGCGGGGCGCTTCATGCGCTTCAATACGTCAGGGTGGCTGTGCTGGAAAGGCACGTCCAGGTACGGCAGCACCTTGCCCGTGGCCATGAGTGGGATCACTTCGTCCACGCTGGGGTACGGGTACACATAGTGCAGGCGCACCCAGGCGCCATAGGGCTCGGCAATCTCGCCCAGCGTCTGCACCAGCTCCAGCATGCGGGTCTTGACGGGCTTTCCGTCCCAGAAGCCCGTGCGGTACTTCACGTCCACGCCATAGGCCGAGGTGTCCTGGCTGATCACCAGCAACTCTTTCACACCACCTTCAAACAAGGCCTTGGCCTCGCTCAGCACGTCGCCAATGGGGCGCGACACCAGATCGCCGCGCATGGACGGGATGATGCAGAAGGTACAACGGTGGTTGCAGCCTTCGCTGATCTTGAGGTAAGCGTAGTGCTTGGGCGTGAGCTTGATGCCCGCGATGCCAAAGCTGCCGGGCACCAGGTCCACGAACGGGTCGTGGGGCTTGGGCAGGTTCAGGTGGACCGCATCCATCACCTCTTGCGTGGCATGGGGCCCGGTCACGGCCAGCACGCTGGGGTGCATCTGGCGCACCATGTTGCCGCCATCGTCACCCGTGCGGGCGCCCAGGCAGCCGGTGACGATGACCTTGCCGTTCTCGGCCAGGGCTTCGCCAATGGTGTCCAGGCTTTCTTTCACGGCATCGTCGATGAAGCCGCAGGTGTTGACGATGACCAGGTCGGCACCCTGGAAGGTCTTGGAGGTTTCGTAACCCTCGGCGCTCAGCTGCGTGAGGATCAGCTCGGAATCGGTCAGCGCCTTGGGGCATCCGAGGGATACCATACCTATACGCGGCGAGCGTGCTGGTTTTTCTATCGTTTCAGTCATGGTGGGGGCGATTGTGCAAGGTCTTGTCTATAGCTACATGCGGTTTTCTGATCCGCGCCAGGCCGCTGGCCACAGCAGAGAACGCCAGGAGGCATACGCCGCGAAGTGGGCAGCAGAGCACGGGCTGCAGCTGGACGACAAGCTCACGATGCTGGACGAAGGCCTGTCGGCCTACCACCAGCGRCACGTCAAATCGGGGGCGCTGGGGGCGTTCCTGGCGGGGGTTGAGGCCGGGCGGATCGCGTCTGGATCTGTGCTTGTCGTAGAGGGGCTAGACCGGCTCTCACGCGCCGAGCCGATCCAGGCCCAAGCGCAACTAGCCCAGATTGTAAATGCGGGCATCACAGTGGTCACCGCCAGCGACGGAAAGGCCTACAGCCGGGAGCGCCTGAAAGAGAACCCGATGGACCTGGTGTACAGCCTGCTGGTGATGATCCGGGCCCATGAGGAAAGCGACACCAAGAGCAAGCGGGTGAAGGCCAGCATTCGGCGGCTGTGCGAGGGATGGAAGGCGGGCACCTATCGCGGTCGGGTGCGCCAGGGGCACGACCCCGACTGGCTGCACGAGGCGCCAGGCGGGCCAAATGGGGGATGGGAGCTGGTGCCCGAGCGGGTGGAGGCTGTACGCCGGGCCATAGCGCTGTACGTGGACGGACAAGGTG